>JANOUB010000226.1:0-2531 GCA_031416615.1 Thermoleophilia bacterium | reverse complement strand
CTGCCGGCGATCTCGCTCGGGTACACCTCCCAACCGCGCCGGAGATCGAGTCCCCAGGCCGCGACCTCGTAGCGCATCTCGGCGAACGCGGCTGCATACAGCCGGTCACGCGCGGGTGTACGGGGATATCTGTCCCAGGGCGCGTGCGCATGCGGCGTCGCAAATAGGATGCTGGTGCCGGCCTCGACCGCCAGGCGACAGAGCGCGAGACCTTCTTCGATCGAATCGGCGCCGTCGTCACCGGATGGGACGACGTGCGAGTGGACGTCGACGAATCCCGGCATCGTTCGACAATAGCGAGGCGCTAGCTCCTTCCCCCGCGGCACCGCCAAGGCCTAACGACCGCGTACACCCGGGGGAAGGAGCTAGCCCGGATCTTTCATCTGGCGCGGGCGTTGCATCTCGTCCGGCTCGCCAGGCCGCTCCCCGTCCGGGTGGGTCCTGTTTCTTGGCTGCCAAGCGGAGCCCACCCGGACGGTGCGCTCCGCGCGGGGAAGGGGTCATGAAGGCTCCCGGCCTGGACGACCCCTTCCCCGCGCGTCCTGACAACCCGGACGAGCGCCCCGCGAACACGCCAGATGAACGATCTGGGCTAGCCGAGCGCCTCGCGCAGCGGACACTCGAGCTGGTCGACATCCCGTCGCAGAGCCTGCACGAGGCCAAGGTGCGCGCCCACCTCCTCTCGCTCGTCCCTCCGGCGTTCGCGCCCGAGTATGCAGCCGAAGATGCGTTCGTGTTCGCGCGGCCGCGGCGGCCCGACGTGCCCCTCGTGCTGCTCGTCGGCCACTACGACACCGTGCCCGCGCAGGACAACCTGCCGGGTCGCATCGACGATGGTGCGGTGCACGGCTGTGGCGCCACGGACATGAAAGGTGGGGTCGCCGTTGCCCTCGAGATCGTCCGCGAGTTGGCGGTCAACGAGCCCGGGCCGGTCGACGTGGGCTTGCTTCTGTTTGGCAAGGAGGAGCTGCCGGCGCAGTTCAGCCCGCTGCCCGACCTGTTCGAGCAGTCGCGGCTCGCAGCGGCTGCCGATCTCGCGATCCTGCTCGAGCCCACCGACCTGACGATCCAGGCGGGGTGCCTCGGCAACATGAGCGCACGCATCTCCTTCTCGGGCGTCAGCGGCCACTCGGCGCGGCCGTGGACAGCGGAGAACGCGATCGAAAAGGCGATCGCCGGCCTGGCGCCGATCGCCTCCCTCGAGCGGCGCGAGGCGGTCGTCGGGGGGCTTTCATTCTACGAGGTGGCGTCGATTACGCGCTTCGAGGCGGGGATTGCCGACAACGTGATTCCCGACCGTGCCGTCGCAACCCTCAACTTCCGCTACGCGCCCGATCGCACGCCGGAGAGCGCGGCCGAATACCTGCGCTCGCTTACCCCCGCGGGCGCCGATCTCGAGATCACCGGCGACTCACCACCCGCAACGGTCGTCACCGACACCCCACTCGTACGTGCGCTCCGCGACGCCGGCGACCTCACGTTCGAGCCCAAGCAGGCCTGGACGAACGTCGCCGACTTCACGACTCGCGGGATCGACGCGATCAACTTCGGCCCCGGCGCCACCCGTTACGCCCACCGACGCGACGAGCTCGTCCAGATCGATTCCCTCGTGACGGCCTACAAGACCCTGCTGCGGTTCCTCACTGCCTGACGCCGATGCCCGTCTCCCCCATTCTCCGTGGCCAGGGGACCTACCCGTTCGTGCGGCTGAACCAGGCTGCGGCTGCCCGTAGGGCCGGGGGGCTCGACGTGATCGACTTCGGGATGGGCGACCCGCGCGAACCGACCGATCCGCGGATCATCGAGGCGCTCAAGGACGGCGTGCGCGAGCGAATGGGGTATCCGGCCGCGGTCGGGCTGCCGGAACTGCGCGAGGCGGTGGCGGCGTGGGTTGGCCGCCGGTTCGGGGCCTCGCTCGATCCGGACACGCACGTGATCCCGACGCTCGGCTCGAAGGAGGCGATCTTCTCGTTCGCCCAGGTCGTCCTCGACCTCGTGGGTGGGCGTGACACCGTCGTCGTGACCGAGCCCGGCTATCCCGTCGGCGTCCGGGGCGCCCAGTTCGCGGGCGCTCGCGTCCAGGAGCTGCCGCTGCTCGAGCAGAACGGCTTCCTTCCCGATCTCGACGCCGTGCCGGTCGGGACATGGCGCCGCACGGCGTTGCTGTGGGTCAACTATCCGAACAACCCGACCGGCGCCACCGCCCCACTCGCGTTCTACGAGAAGCTCGCCGCGCTCGCCCGCGAGCACGGTTTCGTGCTCGCCTCCGACGAGGCCTACACCGAGCTCTGGTTCGACGAGCCGCCGGTCTCGGCCCTGCAGCTTCCCGACTGGACGAACCTGGCGGTCTTCAACACGCTTTCGAAGCGCTCGTCGATGACCGGCTACCGGTCTGGCTTCGTCGCGGGCGACCCCGAGCTCGTGGCCGCGTTGAAGCAGTTCCGCCCGAACACGGGCACGGCACCGCAGGAGTTCGTCCAGCGGGCGTCGGTCGTCGCCTGGGGCGACGAGGAGCACGTCGAGCGAGCCCG
>JANOUB010000225.1:0-1813 GCA_031416615.1 Thermoleophilia bacterium | reverse complement strand
GTCGGGCCGCCGGCGAACTTCGCGAGCAGGCCGAGGCCAACTGCCCCGGACGCGGCTCCGCCTCCCGCCGCACCGGACGTCGTGAAGCCGGGGAGCGCCAGCGCAATCCCCTCTCGGAGGGCCAGGGGGACGGCCAACGCTCCACCCGCGAGCGGCTTCAGGCTCAGGCGGAGACTGCGGCGAGCGCGGAACAGCAGTGACTCGACCGACGCGACCGACATGCCAAGCGCGGCGCTGACCTCCGTGTACCGCAACCCATACAGGTCGCGGAGCACGACGGCCTCGCGCTGCTTTTCGGGCAACCTGGAGATCGCGAGCTGCAGTTCCCCCACGAGCGCCTTGCGGTCGAGCTCCGCCTCCGGACCCTGCATGTGGCGGAGGTCTGCCTCGGCGAGCGGCAGTGGCTCCCGCATCCTCGCGTGGGCCCGTGCGGTGCACTCGTTGCGCGCGATCGTGGCCAGCCAGGCGGCGGGTTCCCGCACGTCGCTGCCCCCGAGCAGGGACTTGTAGGCGGAGACGAAGGTCGCCTGGGTGGCATCGTCCGCGTCGTCCGGGTTGCGCAACAGCGTCCGGCAGAGTCCGTAGACCATGCGGGCGTGCTGCTCGAAGAGCGCGGCCGTCTGCATGCCGGCGACCCGCGTCTGCGGGTCGCCGGCACTACGGATTGGGTCAACGGCCACGGGCGAGGTTCCTAGTCGTCACTGCTCTCATCGTCGTCATCGTCGTCATCGTCATCCGAATGCTCGCCGGAGTTGGCACCCTTTTTCTCAATCTGCTTCAGCGTGAGGGTATTGCCGACCTTGACGCACTCCACCTCGACGACGTCATTGACTGCGAAGTGCAGCTTCAACGGTGCTAACACGCTGGGCGGGATCGTACAGCTGACCGCGTCGACCGTCACCGTCGTGTCGGTCAGCGCGGTGATGATGCCCCGCACCTCGACCTCGGCCGAGTCGTCGTCGCCGGAGCCGGAGTGCTCATCCTCATCGTGAGCGACACGGACCGTCCACACCCCGCCGATCAGGTCGCACTTGAGCTCGATCATGTCGCCGAGAATCACGTTCGGTTTGAAGCTGGCGGGAACGACGCACCCGACGGAGATCTTGGGGGTTCCTCCCGTTTCCACCGTCAGCGGCGAGAGGGCCGTCACTCTGCCGCGCACCTCCATCTCGCCGTCCGACCCGACCGTCACGCCTGCCGGAGCGACGGCCACGACGATAGCGCTTGCGTCGAGCGAGCCGTCGTCGTCGATCTCGACCTCGATCTTCACCGTGTCACCGGCCTTGGGGCCGGACTTGGCCGAGGCGAGCGCGCGCTGGCCTTTGGGCGCCTTCAGCGTCACGTTGAGCATGCTGCCGCCAGCGTTGATGATCGTGCGCCGCTTGGCGAGGCGCACGATCGTGCCGCGGACAACGGCGCGGTGCGCCTGGCCCTCGAGTGAGACGCCAAGCGCAACCGGAAGCCGGCCGGCGAGACCGGCGTAGCGGATCACGACTTTGCGGCCGATGCCGGTGCGCCCGAAGGCTGCCGGGGCGACCACGGTCTGTACCTTGCCGCTGGGAAGAGCGACGACGAGGGCGCGATGGGCGCGATCCTTCGCGACCACGGTGCCGCGGAGCGTGTTCGTGGCTGCCGGCGATGCTGCGGCAGCGGGCACGAGCACGGCGACTGTGAGCACTCCGAGCAGGAGAAGTCGTTTCATGAGGGGGAGTCCTTTCGAGGGGGGGAAAAGAATGGGCTCACCATGGAAGAGCAGATCGGCGGCAGAAACTTGCGCCTGGACCGAAGGATCCCCCGAATGGGGTTCTACTCG
>JANOUB010000224.1:0-2856 GCA_031416615.1 Thermoleophilia bacterium | reverse complement strand
GCGATAACAGCAGCCGACTCGAGGTCGTAGCCCACACGCGCAAGCGACTCGGCACGCCATTGCTCGACGAGTTCGATTTGGACGTCGGGTCGTTCTTGAAGCTCTGCCGCAGACATCGTTGCCTCTTTCAACGTTTTCGGGTCACTCTGTATTCGGTCGTGAGGACGAATCGGATCACCCCTTTTTACGGGATTCAGTTCAAGGAATTGGCGCGTTCCCGTGAGGACTTCGTAAAGGATTGGCATCCCCCTCCCTGTCGAATCAGCCCCGATCGTTCATCTGGCGTGATCGCGAGGCGCTCGTGCGGGTCGTCAGGACGTGATGCAACGCCCACGCCAGATGAACGATCAAGGCCCGTGCTCGAGCCATGCGAGCAGCTGCCAGAACGGGTCGTCTGGAGGGGGAACGAACGGTGGCTGACGCCGCCGCGCGCGGAGCTCTGCCCAGGTCACGTACGACCGCAGGCGCTTTCCGATCCGGCGGCGGGTAGCGTCGGTCGGGGCGACAAGTGCCGTCGACAGGGCGAACCGCCACGCGGCCTCTTCGCTCTCGAGACGCCGTCCGCTGCGACCCGCTCCGACGAGGTGGCCGATCTCATGGAGCGCGATGAAGTAGCTCACCTGGCCGCGGACAGGAGGGACGCGGATCTCGAGTCGGCGCTCGCGACGCCCGTCGCGGTGTCGAACGCGGATCACGACAGCGCGGCCTCGACCCCCGACACGCCGGACACCATGCACCGCGCACAGGTCGTCGATGTGGAGATCGAGCGTCTGGGGCTGCACCGCGCGAGCGTAGTGCGTGCGGAGGAGGTCAGGCGGGTATGCGCTCGTCGCGGGATGGCGCGCGCTCACCAGAGCGGGATGGGCATGCGCCCATCCCCTACTGTCTGTGTGGTGATCGCGCTCGCCGCCGGCTTTGCCTTGCTCATCGGTTGGTACCGCGGCTTCAACGTGCGCTCACTCGAGCTGACTGCGACGGCCTTCGCGGTCGTGCTCGCCGCTCAGACCGTCGGGCTGATTCTCACCGGAGGCGATGTGGGCCCGCGGTACTGGCCCACCGTCGGCATCGTTGCCCTCGGCTGGGTCGGGTGCCTCTGGATCGGTAACCGCGCGAGGAACTCACGGCGCTGAGCCTGGATCTGGATCCAGGCTAAATCCGCCCGTCAGCGCTGCAGGATCCGGATGGCAGAGTAGGTGTGGACCCGACTGAACCCGTCGTCGACCTGCCACGTCCAGCGTCCGGCCGCGGGGAAGACGACCCGTGCCCGGTAGACCCCGGGAGTGGCGGTCGGGCGAGCCGGGAACGTGCGCCGGCGGGCACCGCTCGAGATCTGGACTGACGGCGTGATCCCGACGAGTGGCGTGCGGCCGTGCTGGAGCACAGTCAGGCGGACATCCCACACCTTGCCAGCGCGGACACCGGTGGGTGTCGAGCTGAGTTGAACCGTGGCCCAGCCGCCCGCGAAGACGGCAGGAACGAGCGTGAGGCCGAGGGCGAGTGCGGCGGTGACGAGTAGTCGTCTCATCAGGTGTCCTTTCCGTTCGGTACGCGATGTGTCTCTGGTACACCGGTTCTCTCTGGTACACCGGCCGAGCCCGGATGGTTCCGCTCACCGCAACCGACGGGCGATCGCGAGCGCCTCGGCCCGGGTCAGCTCGCCCTCGAGGCGAAGCGTCACCGAACGGTCGACCCAGATGAGCACCCCACCACGAACGCGAACGGCACGCTCCTTGAAACTGCCGTTCGTGTCGACGATGCGGAGGATGTGGTCGGATCCTTCCACCCAGAGACCGGGCTTGCCGTCGACCGACACCTCCTCGATCGTCGTCGAAGGGCCGACGGTTTTCCGCAGGAACGCGAACTCGTCGCCGAGGAGCTCCGAGAGTACGATCCGTGGCGAGCAGCACCAGACGATAGAGACGAGACCTCCGCCCATGGTGCTATCGAGGTACACGCGAGACGGAGGCTTTCCGTCGATCGACTCCGGCAGTCTCAGCTCGAACGTGACGGCACGCTCCGCCTCGGCGAGAGAGACAGGACGGCCGAAGGGTACGAGCCGATCGGCCTCCGGCGGCGCCTCAGCCACCCGGATCACGCGGACGCTGCCGATCCCGAAGAGGTCGCGCAGGCCGCTGCGAGCGCTCGGGGAGGCCGCGAGCACCGCGCCGAAGCAGACGGCGACAGCCGCGAACGCGACGCCCGCCGTGACGAGCCGCGGGCGACGCCGCCGTAACGGGCCCGCACCGGCGACGGCGACAACCAGCTCCGGTGTGGCCGGGAAGGTGATTTCGGCGCCGAGCGCACGGAGCCGCTGCTCCAGATCGTTCACAGCTCTCCTCGCAGCCGTTCGAGCCCGCGGGCGAGCCGCGACTTGACGGTGCCAGGGCGGATCCTGAGCACGGTCGCCGTCTCCGCCTCGGACAGGTCGAGGAAGTACCGGCAGGTGACCGCCAGCCGCTGCTCGTCGGGAAGCCGCTCGACCGCGGCGAGCAGCGCCTCGCGCTCCTCCGCCGCGAGAGCGGCCCCTTCGGGAGATGGGGCCGTGAAGCCCGAGGGAGCCTGTTCGAGACCGGCGCGCAACGTGAGTGCGTCACGCCGGCCGGCCGAGCGGAGCCGGTTGCGCGCCTCGTTGCCGACGATGGTCAGGAACCAGGGCCGGAACGGTGCGTCGCGGTGAAACCGCCGGAGCGCGCCGTGTGCCTTGACCAGGGCATCCTGGGCGGCGTCCTGCGCATCGGCGGCGTTGCGGGTGATCAGGTAGGCGGTGCGGAAGGCGAGCTCCTCGTGCGGGCGGACGAGCGTGGCGAACGCCGCAGCGTCGCCGCGGCGTGCCTGTTCGACCAGGTCGAAATCGGT
>JANOUB010000223.1:0-6105 GCA_031416615.1 Thermoleophilia bacterium | reverse complement strand
CGGATCGAGGATCAGGGTGAGTAGCCGCACAACGGAGCGCGGCGTGAAGAACTCGCCGGCCTTCTTGCCTGATTCGTCGGCCGGGTCGGCCTCGAGGAGCAGGAAGCGGAAGTTGTCGTCGAGCCTGGCGAGCGCCTCGTCGCCGCCCAACGCCTCGAGCGCGCGGGCATGCTCCCAGTCCCAGTAGTCGGAGATCCGCTTCAGAAAGAGCAGCGGGCAGATGTGTGCCTTGTAGTCGGTCGGGTCGACCGGCCCGCGCAGGCAGTTGCACGCCGCGAGGAGGCGCTGCTCGAACTCTTGCTGGGTGATCACGCTGCTACTCGAGTCATCGCACCCATGCCGGAACCTTACGTCCAGTGCTCGTCCGTACGGGTCCGCTGCCACTCGGCGTTCGGACCGCGGCCGTTCTGGGTCAGGGCGCCCTGCGCACGGAGCTTTCGGAGCACCTCGCGAATGTAGACGTCGCTCGCAGCCGGGACAGCCTGCCGGATGTCCTCGACGCGGAAGGTGTCACTCACTCGCGAGCCAATGAACTGCCTGATTGCATCGGCTTTGGCTCCACGGCCTCCGGCGACGAGCCCAACGCGCTCCTCGAACTGCACAGAGGCTGCAACCACGATTCCGAGGAAGTACGAGAGCCAGGGAACGAGGTCGTGCGCGCCGTCGTTCCAGTTCTCCGTGGATGCGTGAAGCGCGGCGTAGTAGCTCTCCTTCGTCTGGTCGATCAGCTTCTCGAGACTGATGAAGCGACCGACCTCGTACTCGCCGTGGTAGAGGAGCAGCAGTGTCAGCAGACGCGACATCCGTCCGTTGCCGTCGCTGAAGGGGTGGATGACGAGGAAGTCGAGGACGTACGCGCCGGTCAAGAGGAGCCGATGGTATGTGTCCTGCTGCCACGCCTCGTTGAAGCGTTGATGGAGCTCGACCATCGCTTCGGGTGTCTCGAGCGCGCTGAGCGGCCTGAACCGCACCCGCCGCGTCCCGTCGGGCAGTTCTTCCTCGACGGAGTTGTCGAGCTTCTTCCACCGACCGGCTCGGGTGCCGGTGAACTGGTACAGGTCGCGGTGGAGCTGCTCGACGACGCCCGGCCTGAACGGGATGGCTGCGGCATTCGAGTGGATCAGATCGAGCACGGCTCGATATCCCGCAATCTCCGCCTCAGGACGGTTCCGTGGCGTCGTCTTGTCCGCCACGAGATCCCTGATCCGCGCTGGCGGCGCCGTGATGTTCTCGATCGCGTTGGACGCCTCGACGCTCTGAACGCGCGCGAGCTGGCGGAGAGTCTCCAGCACCTGCGGATGCTGGCGCCGGTACATCTCCTGGCGGCCTTTTGCGGTGTCGATCTCGCTCAGTTGCCGCAACAACGCCGCCGACGTCAGTCCGAGGTAACGATCGAGGTCGCGGAAGCTCTGCACGGTTCCAGAATAGAGGTTCAGGTGGACGGTCTATAGGTTTTCGCACCCGCTACCTATAATTTCCACCGATCATACGTCTTGCCGTCCGTGATTATAGGTTGCAAGGCGCAGAACCTATATAAAATGTTCGCGAGAGGTGTTTCAACGAGATCAGTCCCCGCCTCGCTGACGAGCCGACCCATCTCAGCCTCGCCACCGCAAGACACGTGACAAGAAATGTGCGCGTTTCCTTGCGCGTGACAGGAGAACGACAAGCTATCTTGCGCCAATCGAGGCGACGACAAGGAAAGATCGGATTTTCTTGTCACTGAGCAGCAGCAGGGCGCGAGCGCTACCGCGTCAGTGGCCCCAGCGAAACCCAGGAGACAGGCTGAAGCCTGTCACCGCCGCCCGACGTCCGCCCTACTCTACCGTTACGGTCTTCGCCAGGTTCCGCGGCTGGTCGACATTGAGTCCCCGCAGCCGCGCGATTCTGTAGGCGAGCAGCTGCAACGGCACGACGGCGAGCACGGCCTGGAGGAATGCCGGCGAGCGCGGGATGTAGATCACGTCGTCGGCGTGATGCTGGATGTCCTCGTTCCCGTCGGTAGCGATCGCGATCACGTAGGCGCCGCGGGCGCGCACCTCCTGGATGTTCGACACCATCTTGTCGTAGACGTGGCTGTGCGTCGCAATCACGACGACCGGCGTCGACTCGTCGAGAAGCGCAATCGGGCCGTGCTTCATCTCGCCGGCCGAGTACGCCTCCGTCGGGATGTACGAGATCTCCTTCAGCTTCAACGCTCCCTCGAGCGCCACCGGCAAGCCGATATGGCGGCCGAGATAGAGGAAGAACGGCTTCTCGAAATGGCGCTGGGCGATCTCGTCGATCGGATGGTCGCCGTCGAGGAACGTCTGGATCTTCTCGGGCAGCCGGTAGACCTCGTCGAGGATGTAGGTGTGCTCGTCCGCAGGCAGCGTCTCCCTCACCTGCGCCAGCTTGAGCGCCACCAGGAAGAGCAGGCTCACCTGCGCCGTGAAGGTCTTCGACGCAGCGACGCTCACCTCGAGGCCGGCGCGGGTGTAGAGCACCGAGTCGACCTCGCGCGTGATCTGCGAGCCCATCATGTTGGTGATCGCGACGGTGCGTGCTCCCATCTCGCGCGCGAGCTTCATGCCGGCGATCGTGTCTCGCGTCTCGCCCGACTGGGAGATGCCGATCACGAGCGTGCTGGCATCGAGCACCGGGTTGCGGTAGATCCACTCGGACGCGATATCGTGCTCGACCGGCACGCGCGCCCACTCCTCGATGGCATAGCGAGCGGCAACGGCGGCGTGGTAGGACGTGCCTGCGGAGAGGATCACGATGCGGTGCAGCGCCTTCAGCTCGGCGTCGTCCATACCGAGCCCTTCGAGCTCGAGCCGGCCGTGGCGCACCCGGTCGCCGATCGTCTCGGCGACGGCATCCGGCTGCTCGTAGATCTCCTTCAACATGAAGGTCTCGAACCCGGCCTTTTCGGCGCTCTCGTCATCCCAGTCGAGCTCGACGAGCTCACGCTCGATCGCGGTGGCGTCGTCGGCGCGCAGCAGGCGGGCTCCGTCGGCCGTGATCACCACGAGGTCGCCGTCCTCCGGGAACTGAACCTCGCGTGTCTCGCTGAGGAACGCGGCTGCGTTCGAGGCGAGGAACGTCTCGCCGCTGCCGATGCCGACGACGAGCGGGCACTGCATCCGCGCCCCGACGAGGACGCCCGGGTGGTTGCGGTGAATCACGACGAACGCGAAGTGGCCCTCCAGCTCGTTGAAGGCTCGGCGCGTCGCCTCGACGAGGTCACCGTCGTAGTGCTCCTCGATCAGGTGGGTGACCGTCTCGGCGTCGGTTTCGGACGTGAAGACGTGGCCGGCCTCGCGCAGGCGCTCACGCAGCTCGCGGTAGTTCTCGACGATGCCGTTGAGGACGATCGCAACCTCGGCAGGATCGTCGCCCGCGAGTGGATGCGCGTTGGCTTCGGTGACGCCGCCATGCGTCGCCCAGCGCGTGTGGCCGAGTCCCGTGGTCGCCGGCGAGCCGTCCTCGCCTGCCTCCCGTTTCAGGTTCTGCAGGTTCCCGACTGCCCGCGTATACACGAGCCCGCACTCCTCGAGGAGCGCGATCCCGGCGGAGTCATAGCCGCGGTACTCGAGCCGTTCGAGGCCGCGCAGCAGCAATGCCTTGCACTCCCTCGGACCGACGTATCCGATGATTCCACACACTCGAGCACTCCTCTCCTCGCCCCGTCGGCCACGACGAGGATGACCTCATTCAAGTCGGAAAACAGCCACCTTCGTCTACCCGAGCTCCTGCCGGACGAGGTGGACGATGGTACCACAGAGTTCCTGTGCCTCCCGCTCGTCCTCGGCCTCGACAAGGACGCGTACGAGCGGCTCCGTGCCGGAGGGACGAACGAGAATCCGCCCGCGCCCGGCGAGCTCATCACCCAGCCGTTCGACCTCGGAGACGACGGCCGCGGACAGCCCGGGCCGCGCAACCGGAACGTTCTGTTTCGCCTGTGGGAGGCGCTGCAACACCGCTGCTGCCTCGGCGAGCGAGCCGCCGTCGATGGCCCGGCAGAGAAGCAACGCCGCGGCCAGTCCGTCTCCGGTGACATGGCCGTCGAGGGTGATCACATGGCCAGATTGCTCACCTCCCAACACCGCTCCCTCGGCCCGCATCGCGGCCAGCACGTGACGGTCGCCGACGTCGGTTGTGAGCACGCGAATGCCTCGCTCGCTCATCAGCCGGTGGAAGCCGAGGTTCGTCATCGTCGTCACCGCGACCGTGTCGACACCGAGGGCAAGTGCCAGCACTGCCAGGATCTGGTCGCCGTCGAGCGCGGCCCCCGCCTCGTCGACGGCAAGCATGCGGTCGCCGTCGCCGTCGAACGCGATCCCGAGGTCATACCCACCGGTTCGCACGACCTCCTGCAGCAGGCCCAGGTCGGTGGCGCCGCAGCCGGCGTTGATGTTCGATCCATCCGGCGTCGCGGCAACCGTCGTCACCTCGGCGCCAAGCTGTTCGAACACGCCGGGGGCAATCGCAGAATAGGCGCCGTTCGCACAGTCGACGGCGATCCGGAGGCCGTCGAGGCGGGTGCCGAAATGCTCGAGGATGTGCTCGACATACCCGTCGGCCGCGTCGTCCGCCACCTCGACCGACCCGCCGCCCACGGTTCGAGAGTCGAGGAGGGCCTCGATCGCCTCCTCATCTTCGTCGGACAGCTTGTGGCCTTCGGCGTCGAAGAGCTTGACCCCGTTGTACTCGGGTGGGTTATGCGAGGCAGAGAGGACGACGCCTAGGTCCTGCGCGAGGAGCGCGACGGCCGGAGTCGGCAGCACTCCTCCGAGAACGGCAATCCCGCCGCCGGAGACGATCCCCCTAACGAGCGCCTCCTCGAGCGCCGGCCCGGAGCCGCGGGTGTCGCGACCGACGAAGACGCGACCGCGTCCTGCCCACACCGTGGCGGCGCGGCCGAGTCGCTCGACGAGATCAAGCGTGAGCGTGTCGCCGACGATGCCGCGCACGCCATCGGTTCCGAAATGAGTACGAGCTACTTCCCCCGCAGAAACGCGGTCGTCAGCCGTGCCGCTGGCGCGGGGGGAGGAGCTTGAATTGGAGGCTTCGCCTTGTGCCTTGTTGGATATCGGAATTCGATTCTCCTCAATGAGAAAGGCGCAGCCCAAAGCACTAGCTCCTCCCCCGGATACAACGCTGTCGGTAGCCAGTGGCGGCGCGGCGGGGGAAGGAGCTAGCGCTTGGAGAACTGCGGTGCTTTGCGCGCCTTGTGCAGGCCGGCCTTCTTGCGCTCCACCTGACGGGCGTCGCGCGTGAGGTAGCCCTCGCGCTTCAGTGCGATGCGAAGCTCCGGATCGGCTTCGACGAGGGCTCGGGCGATGCCGTGGCGCACCGCGCCGGCCTGGCCGCTGATGCCACCGCCGTGCACGCGGACCCGGAGGTCGTAGGTGCCCTCCGCACCGGCGGTCTTGAACGGGCCAAGCGCCGAGGTGCGGTGCGACGCACGCGGGAAGTAGTCCTCGAGCGTGCGGCCGTTGATCCAGGTTTTGCCGTCGCCCGGCCGCAGGATGACGCGCGCCACGGACGTCTTGCGCTTACCGGTGCCGAGATACTGTGCGATGTCTGCCATAGGTCTGTGTCGGTGCCAGGCTCGAGCCTAGCTCCGACTCCTTTCTACGTCCAGGGTCTTGGGCGCCTGCGCGGCGTGAGGATGCTCGGGGCCTGCATAGACCTTGAGCTTGGTCAGCTGCGCCGCGGCGAGCTTGTTCTTCGGCAGCATGCCCTTGACGGCCTTGCGGATGACCTCGGTCGGCCGGCGGTCGAGCTGCTCGCGCAGCGTCCGCGTCTTCAGACCGCCAGGGAAACCGGAGTGGCGATAGACCATTTTCTGGTCGAGCTTCTGCCCTGTGACATGGATCTTCTCCGCGTTGACGACGACGACGAAGTCACCCGTGTCGACATGCGGCGTGTACTGCGGCTTCCGCTTGCCACGGAGCGTGTCGGCGATCTGCGTCGCGAGCCGGCCAAGGGTCTTCCCCTCGGCGTCGACGACGTACCAGTCGCGCTGAATCTCTCCCGGCTTGGCGGTGTAGGTCTTCATCACGTGAGAAGGCGGCAGTCGTCTGTGACCGCCGACGGGGGAGTGTAGCAGCGGAGCCA
>JANOUB010000222.1:0-2605 GCA_031416615.1 Thermoleophilia bacterium | reverse complement strand
CACTGCTCCGGCCGCCGCCGCGGGAATCCCCGGCTGCGCGAAGGACACGCTCGGCCTGCTCGACTCCGCGACGCTCACGGTCGGTGCCGACAACCCTGCGTTCCCGCCGTGGTTCGGTGGCGACGAGAAGACGAAGCCGTGGAAGGTCAGTGACCCCTACAGCGGCAAGGGATACGAGGCCGCCGTGGCCTACGCGGTCGCGAAGCAGCTCGGCTTCTCGAAGGCGCAGGTGAAATGGACCGTGGTTCCGTTCAACAACTCGTTCCGCCCCGGCAAGAAGTCGTTCGATTTCTACATCACCCAGGTGTCGTACAAGCCGGCGCGGGCGAAGGCGGTCGACTTCTCGAAGGGCTACTACTTCGTGAACCAGTCGCTCGTAGCGCGCAAGGGCAAGCCGGTCGCGTCGGTGCGGTCGGTCAACGGCTTCAAGAAGTACAAGTTGGGCGCCCAGGTCGGCACGACGAGCTACGACTACATCGTCAACGTGATCAAGCCGAACTCCAAGCCGCTCGTCTACGACACGAACGACGCAGCGGTCCAGGCCCTCAAGAACGGCCAGATCGACGGGCTCGTCGTCGACCTGCCGACCGCGTTCTACGTCACGGCCGTGCAGGTGTCCGACGGCAAGGTCGTAGGCCAGTTCGAGGCGAAGGGGTCCAAGGAGCGCTTCGGGCTCGTTCTGCCGAAGGGCAGCAAGCTGACGGCGTGCGCGAACAAGGCGCTCGACCGGTTGTGGGCCAATGGAACGATCAAGAACCTCCAGCGCATCTGGCTCGCCAAGGCGACCGGCGCGCCTGTCCTGAAGTAGCGCGCTCTGGACGGGAGCCGCAAATCGCGGATCCTCGGCGGCGCGACCGTCCCCGTCTCGAAAGAGGCGCGGGCGGTCGCGATCGCCCTCCTCTCGACGGCCGTCTTCGTGACGGTCGTCGCCGTGGTCCTCACCCGGTCTCCCGGCTGGGGTGCCTTCAAGACGTACTTCCTGGACTGGGGCATCTACGAGGAGAGCTTTCCGGAGATCCTGGCCGCGTTCTGGGTGAACGTGAAGTTGTTCCTGATCGCCGAGCTGATCATCCTGCCGGCAGCTCTGCTCCTCGCTGTGCTCCGCTCGCTGCCGGGGCCGGTGTTCTTTCCGATCCGGGCGCTCGCGATCGTGTACGCCGACCTCTTCCGCGGGATCCCGACGATCCTCGTCATCTTCATGCTCGGGTTCGGGATGCCGGCGCTCGGGATCTCCTGGATGCCGCAGTCGCAGTTCTTCTGGGCGGTCGTCTCGCTCGTGCTCGTGTACACCGCCTACGTCTCGGAGGTGTACCGGGCGGGAATCGACTCGGTGCACTCGAGCCAGGAGGCAGCAGCCCGGTCGCTCGGGCTCTCGCACGGTCAGTCGATGCGTTTCGTCGTGCTCCCGCAGGCGGTTCGCCGCGTGATCCCGCCGCTTCTGAACGACTTCATCGGCCTGCAGAAGGACACGGCGCTGGTCGGCTCCCTCGGCGTCGTCGAGGCGTTCAAGCAGGCGCAGATCAACCAGTCGGCGACGTTCAACGGTACCCCCTACCTCGTCGCGGCAACGCTGTTCGTGGCGATCACGATCCCGCTCGCACGCTTTACCGACTGGCTCATCGGACGGAACCGCAAGCAGCAGCAGGCAGGGAGGCTCGCGTGAACGCCGGGAACCCGGGAGACAGGCTGAAGCCTGTCACCGGCACCGCAGCTCTGAGCGTCGAGGGCGTGCACAAGTCGTTCGACAAGCTCGAGGTGCTGCGCGGGATCGACCTCGAGGTGGGCGAGCACGAGGTCGTCTGCCTGATCGGAGCCTCCGGCTCGGGCAAGTCGACGCTGCTGCGCTGCATCAACCTGCTCGAACCGATCCAGGCGGGACGGATCGTCGTCGGTGGAGCCGAGATCACGGCGCCGAACGTCGATGTCAACGCGATCCGTCGCCGGATCGGGATCGTGTTCCAGTCGTACAACCTCTTCCCCCACATGAGCGTGCTCGCCAACGTGACGCTCGCGCCCCGCAAGGCACTCCGGCAGTCCCGCAGCGAGGCAGACGCGCACGCGGCAGAGTTGCTCGAGCGCTTCGGTCTCGTCGACAAGCGGGACGAGTTCCCCGACCGGCTCTCCGGCGGGCAGCAGCAGCGGGTGGCGATTGTGCGAGCCCTCGCAATGCAGCCAGAGCTGCTGCTGCTCGACGAGGTGACGAGCGCCCTCGACCCGGAGCTCGTGGCCGAGGTGCTCGACGTGATTCGCGAGCTCGCTGTCGGCGGGATGACGATGGTGATCGCGACGCACGAGATGGGCTTCGCGCGCGACATCGCGAGCCGGGTGTGTTTCCTCGATGCGGGCACCATCCTCGAGGAAGGCGCACCGGAGCAGATCTTCAGCGCCCCGCGCGAGGAGCGCACACAGCAGTTTCTGCAGCGGATCGTTGACGCGGGCCGACTCTGATCTATGGTTTGCTTATGTTGGAGGAGTCGAAGAACATCGATTCATCGCTCGAGCCGCTCGACGAGTACATCGTCATCCAGCCCGTCAGCGACGAGACCGAGACGCGCGCAGGGCTGATCCTGCCCGCGTCGGCTCTCTCCACCGTGGCCTGCAGGAC
>JANOUB010000221.1:0-6537 GCA_031416615.1 Thermoleophilia bacterium | reverse complement strand
GGCGTCGAGGTCTCGGTGCCCGTGCAGATGGATGACGGTTCGGTGCAGGTGTTTCAGGGCTACCGCGTTGTCCACAACATGACCCGAGGCCCCGCAAAGGGCGGGATCCGCTACCACCCGGCCGTGACGCAGGACGAGGTGAAGGCGCTTGCGATGTGGATGACGTGGAAGTGTGCCCTGATGGGGCTTCCGTTCGGAGGCGCCAAAGGTGGCGTCATCTGCGATCCGAAGCTTCTCTCCCTCGGCGAGAAGGAGCGGCTCACTCGCCGTTACACGAGCGAGATCATCAACGAGATCGGCCCGGAGAAGGACATCCCGGCGCCTGACGTCGGCACCGACGCGCAGGTGATGGCGTGGATCTTCGACACGTATTCGATGAACGTGGGCCACTCGGTGCTCGGCGTCGTCACCGGCAAGCCCCTCGCGGTCGGCGGTTCGGTCGGTCGCGACGGTGCGACCGCACGAGGTTCGCTCTACTGCATTCGGACGGCCCTCCAGAAGCAGGGGTCACGACTGCATGACGCACGGATCGCGATCCAGGGGTTTGGCAACGTCGGCTCGAACCTCGCTCGCCTCCTGTCGGACGAGGGCGTACGCGTGATCGCCGTATCCGACTCCCGGGGCGGAATCCACAACCCCTACGGCCTCGATGTGCCGGCCGCGATTGCCTACAAGGCCGAGCACGGTGTACTCGAGGGGTTCCCTGGCGCCGACGCGATCACGAACGAAGAACTGATCGAGATCGACTGCGACGTGCTCACACCGTGCGCTCTCGAACAGGCGATCACAGCCGAGAACGCGGCGCGGGTGCAGGCCAAGATGGTGTGCGAGGGAGCGAATGGGCCAACCACCCCAGGGGCCGACGAGATCCTCGAGGACCGCGGCATCCTCGTTCTTCCGGACGTGCTCGCGAACGCCGGCGGCGTCGTCGTTTCCTACTTCGAATGGGTGCAGGGACTGCAGGAGTACTTCTGGAAGGAGTACGAGGTCCACGCGAAGCTGAACGACATCGTCGTCCGTGCCTTCGAGGAGACCTGGTCGACCCGCGAGCGGTTCGCGACAAGCATGCGCATGGCTGCGTACGGGCTTGCGGTGCAGCGCGTGGCCGAGGCGACGACGATCCGCGGTCTCTACCCGTGATCGACCGCTAGGCGATGTCCGTCTCGACGTCGCGCCGGGTCACGCTCTATCACGCAGACGGCTGCCACCTCTGCGACCGCGCGATCGAGGTCGTTCGCCTCGCGCAGGCCAGAACGCCGTTCACCCTCGAACTCATCGACATCGGCGGTGTCGACACGCTCGAAGCCGAATACCGCGAACTTCTCCCCGTGATCGAGATCGACGGCGTTCGCGCGTTCACCTACTTCGTCTCGGTCGACGGCCTGCTCGACCGCCTTTGCGACGACGGTTCCCCGGCGCGCTGAAAGAACCACACAGGCAGTATGTGACTATGTGTCACAAGGAAGCATCATCGTGTCAGGAGCTCCAGTGGCGGAGAGATTGACAGTCGGTGTCGCAGCGCGGCTCAGCCGCTACCTGCAGGTGCTCACGCAGGCGAAGAAGATGGGACGGGAAAGGATCTCCTCGCAGGAGATCTCGGAGTACACGAACATCAACGCCACCCAGATCCGTCGGGATCTCTCCAACTTCGGTCGTTTCGGCAAGCGCGGCGTGGGCTACAACATCGACTCGCTGCTCGGTGAGATCCGCAAGATCCTGCGGACGCAGGGTCAGCACAACATTGCTCTCATCGGCGCCGGCCGTCTCGGTAGCGCGATCGCGAGCTCGCCGATCTTCGCTGAGCATGGCATTGTCGTCGCCGCTGTGTTCGACAGCGATCCGGCGAAGGCGGGTCGCCTCATCGGAGGTGTCTCCGTCAGCCCGCTCAAGATGCTTGGCGAACTCGCCCGCGAGCGCAACATCATCGTCGGAGTCCTCGCGGTGCCCGCAGACGCTGCCCAGGGCTCAGCTGACGCGCTCGTTGCCGCGGGCGTGAAGATCATCTTCAACTATTCGCAGGCGCTCCTGACGACGCCCTCGGACGTCCAGGTGCACGCCTCGAACCCCGCGGTCGAGTTGCTCTACGCCCTGTACTTCCACCTGAACTGAGCCTGAAGCCTGGCGTCGCCTCGCCTACGGCTCGGGCAGGATGCACCCATGCGCATCCTGCTCTGGCACGGCTACCTCCTCGGCGGCACCGGCTCGAACGTCTACACCCGCATGCTCGCCCGGGAATGGAGCAACGCCGGGCACGACGTCACCGTTCTCTCACAAGAGCCGCACCCTGAGCGCTATGACCTCGGTAGCGCAACCTCGCTGCGACCCGACGTCGGCGGTCTCCTACCCGTCTTCGTCCTCGACCGCTACGACGGGTACGAGGTGCGGCGCATCCAGGACTGCACCCGGGCGGAACTCGACGGCTGGGTCGAGGCGAACGCTTCTGCGATCAGGGCGCTCCTGCCCGCCGATGTGGTCTTCACGAACCACGTCCTCCTCGGTGGACCGGTCGGGGCCGCAACAGGCGCGCCGTTCGCCGTCAAGGCGCACGGCTCCGAACTCGAGTACTCGATGCGCGGCAACGCAGAGCTGTCGGCCTGGGGGGCCGAAGTCCTCGCCGGCGCACGGGCTACGTACGTCGGCTCGGAGCACATCCGCACCGTGCTCGCCGAGGTGTGCGGGCACACCGAGAACGTCAGCGAAGTACCGCCCGGCGTCGACATCGACGCATGGGCACCAGAACCTCGCGAGGTTGCGCTCGCCGCGCTGATCGTGGAGGCGACGCGCGATGCACCGAACCCCGGCAACGCCAAGGAACGCCTCCCCGACGATGGCAATGCCGCGCGTCTCGAGACCTTTCTCGGGCCCCTCGAGCCGGTCGTCGTGTACTTCGGCAAGCTGATCGAGCAAAAGGGAGTTCACATTCTCATCGACGCTCTCGCCGGGATCGAGGCACGCCTTGTCGTCGTGGGGTTCGGCCCGGAGCGAACGACGCTCGAACGGCATGCCGCCGACCGTGGGGTCGAGGCGCTCTTCACCGGGCCGCTCGAGCATCGCCACCTCCGGCACCTGCTGGCCTTCGCGGACGCCTGTGTCGTACCGTCGATCTTCCCGGAGGCGTTCGGGATGGTCGCAGCCGAGGCCGCCTCTGCCGGGTGCCCTCCACTCGTCGCGCGTCATTCAGGGCTCGCCGAGGTCGCATCCGGTCTCGAGGAGACATACCCGCCCCCGCTCCGTCACCTTGCGGCCTTCACGTCGGGTGACGCCGAAGATCTCGCGCGCCGGCTCGGAGAGCTCCTGGCGCTGCCGCCCGACGCTCGCGTTGCGATCCGCTCCGCGGCCCGCACCGCTGTCGTCGAGCGCTGGAGCTGGGCGGGCGTCTCGCGCCGGCTGCTCGAGCCCTTCGCTCCTTCCCCCGGCGGCCTGCCGACGGCGTTCGTGAGGGGGAAGTAGCTACTCTTTCCCGCTCCATGGGCGACGAACAGCGCGTTTCCGCAGATCGGCTTCTCCTCGAAGCGCGCGAGCGCTTCGACGCGGGCACCGACTTCACCGTCGCCGTGGAAGAGGAGTTTGCGCTGCTCGACCCGGTCTCCCTCGACCTCGTCAACCGGTTCGAAGAGGTACAGGCGGCGGCGGCCGGGACACCGGCAGAGCACAACCTCGCGGGCGAGCTGATCGCCTCCGAGGCCGAGATGAAGACGGGTCGGCTGGAGACCTTCGCCGACGTCCCAGCCACGATCGCCGACCGCCGCACCCAACTTGCGGGCCTCGTCGAGCCACTCGGGCTCACCCTCGGCGCCACGGGGTCGCACCCGTGGGCGAACTGGAAGGACCAGCGGATCATCGACACACCGCACTACCGCAGGAACGACCAGCTCCTCCGCTACGTCGTCTGGAAGAACAACACCTTCGGCTTCCACGTCCACGTCGGGATCAAGGGCGCCGACCGCGCGATCCGGGTCACGACCGCCCTGCGCAACTGGCTCCCGGAGTTGCTCGCCCTCTCGGCGAGCTCGCCGTTCGCCGAGGGCGTCGATACAGGTCTCCACTCCGCGCGCACACAGATTTTCACGCGGTTCTTCCCGCGCTGCGGCGTCCCCGACGCGTTCGACTCATGGGCCGACTACGAGAACTACGTCCGGTTCCTCTACGACACAGGCTCGATCGATCAGCACACGCAGCTGTGGTGGAGCGTCCGGCCGCATCTCGCGTTCCCCACCGTCGAGATTCGCATCTGCGATGGGCAGCCCGATCTCGCCGAGTCGCAGTCGCTCGCTGCGCTCTGTGTGGCGCTCACGGCCCGGATCGCGCGTGCGGTCGACGAGGGTGAGCCGATCGTGCAGCAGCCCCATCGCCTGATCGAGGAGAACATGTGGCGGGCGATCCGCTACGGCCTCTCGGGCGAGCTGATCGACCTCGAGCGAGGCGACGTGTTGCCCGCGCGCGCCCGGCTCGAGCGGTTGATCGAGTGGGTGCTGCCGGTTGCGAACGAGATCGGCGCCGCCGACTGGTTGCGCCTGCCCGAGCAGAACGCCGCCGAAAGGCAGATCGCGCGCTTCGCCGACGGAGACGACCTGGCCGAGATCTACGGCGACCTCACCGTGCGTCCTTCGCGGGTGCGTTGAGGACTCGAATCAGAATGATTCGAGTTCGGAGCGGTCGGCGAAACACCGGGATTGCGAACCGGTTCGGCGAGCAGCGCCGGAGTTTGTGCTGCATAATCGGGCGCGCCGATCCCGTTTCGGCGCTTTCTTTGTGACATTTCTCCGGAGGGTTGATGGACTTCTTCAATGACCATGCTGTGGCGTTCGCGCTTGTCTGCGCCGGTGTCGCGGTGCTGTTCGGGCTCTACCTCACCTACTGGCTCCTCCAGCAGCCGGCAGGCAATGAGCGCATGCGTGAGATCTCGGGCGCCGTGCAGGAGGGCGCTGCCGCATACCTGCGCAAGCAGTACACGACGATCGCGTACGTCGCGATCGCTCCGATCCTGCTGATCGGGTTCTACAACGCGCTCGGGTGGGGAACCGCCTTCGGCTTCGTGATCGGCGCCGTCCTCTCGTCGGCCGCCGGCTTCATCGGCATGAACGTGGCCGTGCGGTCGAACCTGCGTACGGCCGAGGCCGCTCGCGAAGGCGTCGCACCTGCGTTCAAGGTCGCGTTCCGCGCCGGCTCGGTCACGGGCCTGCTCGTCGTCGGCCTCGGTCTGTTCGGCGTCGCCGGGTACTACTGGTTCCTCACCGGCGCGCTCGGGAACAGTCCCGAGTCGGCTGTCGACGATCTCATTGGGCTCGCGTTCGGCGGCTCGTTGATCTCGGTGTTCGCCCGGCTCGGCGGCGGCATCTTCACGAAGGCCGCCGACGTCGGCGCCGACCTCGTCGGCAAGATCGAGGCCGGTATCCCGGAGGACGACCCGCGGAACCCGGCCGTGATCGCCGATAACGTCGGCGACAACGTCGGCGACTGCGCGGGCATGGCGGCCGACCTGTTCGAGACGTACGCGGTGACGGCGGTCGCTGTGATGCTGCTTGGCACTGCGTACCCGACCGGCGACCTGTGGCTGTACCCGCTGGCTCTCGGTGGCATCTCGATCCTCGCGTCGGTGATCGGCACCTTCTTCGCGCGTGTCGGCAAAGGCCCGAACGCGATCATCAACGCGCTCTACATGAGCGTCATCGTGGCGACGCTGCTCTCGGCGATCGGGTTCATCCCGGTTACGAAGGCGTTCGACGACGGCCGGTTCTCGTTCTGGCAGCTGTACGGCTCGGCCCTCGTCGGGCTGGCGGTCACGTTCTTGCTCGTCGCGATCACCGAGTTCTACACCGGCAGCCGCTGGAGCCCGGTGAAGAAGATCGCCGCGTCCTCCACCACCGGCCACGCCACGAATATCATCGCGGGCCTCGCCAAGGGCATGGAGGCGACCACCTTGCCGGTGATCGTGATCGCCGGCGGCGTCATCGCCGCCTACGAGATCGCCGGTGGCAACATCTACGGGATCGGCGTCGCCGTGATGGCGCAGCTCTCCATGGCCGGCCTGATCGTCGCGCTCGACGCGTTCGGGCCCGTTACCGATAACGCGGGTGGCATCGCCGAGATGGCGGACATGCCGCAGTCGGTTCGCGGCATCACCGACCAGCTCGACGCGGTCGGCAACACGACGAAGGCCGTCACGAAGGGCTATGCGATCGGCTCGGCCGGCCTCGCCGCGCTGATCCTGTTCGACGAGTACACGCGCGGCCTCGTCGACGCGGGCATCGACACCGTGTTTTCGCTCGACAACCCGTACGTGATCGCGGGCCTCTTCATCGGCGGCATGATGCCGTTCCTCTTCGCGGCGCTCGCGATGACTGCCGTCGGACGCGTCGGCGGCGAGGTCGTCGAGGAGGTGCGCCGCCAGTTCCGGGAGGATCCGGGCATCATGGAGGGCACCTCGCGGCCGGACTACTCACAGGCGGTCGGCATCGTCACCACCTCGGCTCTCAAGGGGATGATGCTTCCGGCGACGATCCCGATCGTGATCCCGATCGTGGTCGGCATCATCAG
>JANOUB010000220.1:0-7089 GCA_031416615.1 Thermoleophilia bacterium | reverse complement strand
GTCGATGACGACGGCATTACCTTCCGGTCGGTCTACGACGGTGCCGCCGAGCGGTTCACGCCGGAGAGCGTCGCGGAGATCCAGCGGCGGCTCGGCTCCGACATCGCCATGTGCCTCGACATCTGTCCGCCGGCCGACTCCTCGCGTGCCGAGCATGAGGAGGCTGTGCGGCGCACCGGGCTCTGGGCCGAGCGACAGGTCGACGCACCCCGTGCCCCGGGCCAGTTGCGCTTCGGCATCGCGCAGGGAGGCACCGACCCGGAGCTCCGTCGCCGCTCGATCGAGGAGATCGTGGCGCTCGGGTTCGACGGGAACGCTCTCGGTGGCTTGGCCGTCGGCGAGAGCAGGGGCAGGATGCTCGAGACGGTCGGCTGGGCGGCGCCGCTCCTGACCGCCGGCCGGCCCCGCTACTTCATGGGCCTCGGTGACACAGAAGGCGTCCTCGGGGTGATCGCCGCAGGCATCGACATGTTCGATTGCGTCTTGCCCACCCGCAACGCGAGAACAGGAACTGCGATGACGGCGACCGGCAAGATGAACCTCCGCAACGCGCGTTACGCGCGCGATCCGCGCCCGCTCGAGGAAGGCTGCGGCTGCCCGGCGTGCACTCGATTCTCGCGCGCTTTCATCCGTCATCTCGTCAACCAGGAGGAACTCCTCGGGCTGCGGCTCCTCTCTCTGCATAATCTATCGTTCATTCATCGACTCACCGCGGACGCGCGGGATGCGATCCGCCGCGGAGTGTTCGACGAATTCCGAACGGAAACGCTGTCTCGGCTCGCCGGCGGCCCACAGGAGGATTCGTGTCAGGACTGTTGATCATCGTTGCGCTCTTTGCTCTGATGTACGTGCTCATGATTCGCCCGCAGCGTGCCAAGGCACAGCAGCAGCAGCGGATGCTCGGAACCGTCGCACCCGGTGACGAGGTACTGACCGTCGGTGGCATCTACGGGATCGTGCAGGAGCTCGAACCAGATGAAGACGGAGGAGATCTGATCGTCGAGATCGCCGATGGGATCCACGTGCGCGTCGCCCGTAAGGCGCTCGCGACGGTCGTCAAGCCCGGCGAGGACGAGGATGATGTCGAAGACGAGTTGGACGACGAGAACGTCGTCGAGGGTGAGGCAGAGCTCGTGGCAGACCAGGCGGAGTTGCCAGCGGCAGGGGTAGAAGAGGTTAACGGCGAAGAGGAAACTGTAAATCCTGGTGCTGCCGAGGAACCGGCGCCACCCGGGCGCAGCTAGCCTTCCCGCCGCAGCCATGACCCGTCGCACAGCCATCGCCGTCGTTGCCCTGGTCGTCGCCGCACTTGTCGGCGTCGGCCTGATGGTCGTGCCGTCGTCGCCGCTGCACAGGCAGCCCACGCTCGGCCTCGATCTCCAGGGTGGCCTCGAGATCACGAAGCAGGCCGTCCCACCGAAGGGGCGCAAGCTGACGAAGGAGGACCTCAGTCGCTCGGTCTCGATCATGCGTGACCGCGTCGACCGCCTCGGCGTCTCCGAGCCAGAGATCCGCACGCAGGGCGACGACCAGATCACGATCCAGTTGCCGGGTGTCAAAGATCCTGAAGCCGCGGCGAAGATCATCGGCAAGACGGCCCAGCTCGAGCTCTACGACCTCCAGGTGAACCTGGCGCCACCGTCGATCGACGCGAGCCGCTTTCCGGTCGCGAAGAGCTCCGTCTTCGACCTTCTCGCGGGCCAGCAGGCACTGGCGACGAAGGGGAAGCCCGAGCAGTACTGGCTGTTCGACAAGAAGAAGAAGCTCGCCGTGGGGCCTGTCGCGACGAAGGAAGCCGCGCTCCGCAAGTCCGCTGGCAAGGTGCCGGCCGGCTACAGGCTGTTCGCGGTGCCACCCGGAACGGTGGTCATCTCCTGCGGCGTCGGCGAGGTTGTCTGCCCCGGCGTCTCTCAGTCGAACCCGACGTCGAACTCGTACTACCTGTTCAAGAACTCGCCGCCGGATGTGCCGGAGATGACCGGCTCCGACCTGAAGCTCTCCGGCACGAGGCAGGACTTCGACACACAGACGCAGTCGCCGATCGTGACGATGCAGTTCACCAAGAAGGGCGCCAAGAAGTTCGCGGAGATCACCCGTCTGGAAGCGCAGCGGGGCAAGCTGCTTTCGAACACGATCGGCGGCGGCCAGAAGATCGAGCAGCACTTCGCGATCGTGCTCGACCGCGAGATCAAGTCGTGGCCGTCGATCGACTGGGAAGAATACCCGGGTGGGATCTCGGGCTCGAACGGCGCCCAGATCTCCGGCATCGGTGACGTTCAGGAGGCGAAGGACCTCGCGCTCGTCCTTCAGACGGGCGCCCTGCCGGTCAATTTCGTCACCCTCGACCAGACCGCGATCTCGGCCACGCTCGGCAAGGACTCGCTGACCGAGGCGAAGCAGGCAGCGATCGTCGGCCTGCTCCTCGTGGCGCTCTTCCTGCTCGTCTTCTACCGCTTCCTTGGAGTCATAGCGGTGCTCGGGCTCGGCATCTATGCCGCCTTCCTCTATGCCGCGATCCTCGTGTTCAACGTGACGCTGACGCTTCCGGGCTTCGCCGGCCTCGTGCTCACGCTGGGCGTGGCCGCCGACGCCAACGTCGTCATCTTCGAGCGCATCAAGGAGGAGGCGCGAGCTGGACGGAGCGTCAAGGCCGCGATCCAGACCGGCTACACGAAGGGCTTCGCGACGATCGTCGACGCCAACGTCGTCACCGCAATCACGGCGCTCGTTCTGTTCGCGGTCGCGACATCCTCGGTGCGCGGGTTCGCCCTGATGCTGCTGATCGGTACTGCGATCTCGATGTTGACGGCCGTGCTCGCGACGCGCGCATTCCTGTCGTTGCTCGCCGGCTCGAAGCTCCTCGAGAATCCCCGGGTGATCGGCACCTCCGGCCGCGGCATTCCGTCCTGGCTGAAGATCGACTTCATCAGTCGCCGCCGGCTCTGGTTCGGGATCTCGGCCACCGTGATCGCGGTCTCGGTGCTCGCGATCGGGCTCCGTGGGCTCAATCTCGGGATCGACTTCAAGGGCGGCACCCAGATCGGCTTCGTGACGCCCGCTCCGACATCACTCGAAACCGTTCGCGCACAGGCGGCCCGCGTCGGCCAGTCGAATGCGGTCATCCAGGGCCGCGGGCCCTCGACGAACGGCGACTACAAGAGCTTCCAGATCCGGACCGAGACGCTCACGACCGACGAGTCGGTGCAGCTGCAGTCGAACCTGACGAAGACCGTCAAGGCGGACGCATTCGGGGTCAAGAACGTGTCGTCCAGCTTTGGCCGCCAGATCGCGAGCTCGGCGATCCTCGCGATCATCGTCTCGCTGCTCCTGATCGTGGGCTACATCTCGATCCGGTTCCAGTGGCAGTTCGCCGTGCCCGCGATCGTGGCGCTGATGCACGACGTCCTGATCACGATCGGGATCTACGCCCTGCTCGGACGGGAGGTGACGACCGCCACGGTCGCCGCGATCCTCACCGTGCTCGGGTACTCGATCTACGACACGATCATCATCTTCGACCGGATCCGGGAGAACATCCCGCTGATGAAGCGCGGCTCGTTCCGGCAGATCACGAACGTGTCGCTGTGGGAGACGATCCCGCGGTCGCTCGCGACCACCTTCATTACCCTGCTGCCGATCGCCTCGCTCCTGATCTTCGGCGGCGCGACGCTCAACGACTTCGCGTTCGCCCTGTTCATCGGCATCGGCGCGGGTGCGTACTCGTCGATCTTCGTCGCGGCCCCGCTGCTCGACTGGATCAAGGAGCGGGAGCCCGAGTACGCCCGTCGCAAGCACGAGGACGTGTCGGAGATGCAGTCGGTCGGAGGTGTGGTCGTGATCAACGCGCCGGCCCCGGTTGTCGTCGCCGAGGCACCCGTGCCGGCGCCGGCCGCGGTCGATGTGCCGGCTCCGGCGAGCTCGGCGGGCCGTGATCGCCGCCGCGCCCGCCGGTCGAACCGCCCGCACGGCCGCGCCCGGTAGGCGACGGGCGCCTGCTCGTAACGGTACCGAGTGGGTGGCCGGGCTCCTGCTGCGTACAATCCCTGGATGGACGGGAACGGCGCCGCTGAACCACGCTCGTTCGAGGAGCTTCTGCTCGCGGGGCTGGGTTGGGCCTCGCTCACCGTGGAGGCGGCCGACGATCTCGCCGACGACCTCGCGCGCCGGGTCGGTATCGAGCGTGGCGAGATGCGGGACGCGGTGAGGGACGCGGTCGCGAGCTGGCGGGCCGAGGCCGGCCGGCTTGGTTCGCTCCCGTCAGAGGCATCGGAGAAGGCCCTGCGGCGTCTCGGGCTCGTGCGGCGCGAGGAGGCGGACGATCTTGCGCTCCGGGTGGCGCAACTCGAGCATCGGGTGCGCCTGCTCGAGAAGCCGTAGCCCGGAGAGGGCCGCCGCGGCAACGCTGTGACACGGGAAACCGCATGACGATGGATCGAGTACGACCTCAGCGCAGGATCGGTCGTCTGTCCGAGATCGGGCGCGTCGCGACCCGCCACGGCTTCGGCTATTTCATCGACCGGCGGCGCGGCAACGACGACACGCAGCTCGCCGACCGCGGCCGGCGCCTGCGTGAGATGCTCGACGAGCTCGGCCCGACGTTCGTCAAGTTCGGCCAGCTTCTCTCCACCCGGCCCGACGTGATGCCGCCCGACATCGTGGCCGAGTTGCGAGGTCTCCAGGACGACGTCACGCCGATTCCGTTTGCCGATGTGAGGCGGGTGATCGAGGAGGAGATGGGACTCACGATCGAGCAGGCGTTCCTCGCGTTCGACGAAGCGCCCATCGCTGCCGCGTCGATCGGTCAGGTACACCGCGCGACGTTGCCCACGGGTGACGCGGTCGTCGTGAAGGTGCAACGGCCGGAGGCACCCCGCCAGATCGAGTCCGACCTCCAGCTGATGCGGTCGGCCGCCCGCGTCGTTCGCGACCGCGTGCACGCCCTCGATTTCATCGACGCCGAAGCGCTCGTGGAGGAGTTCGGCCGCTCCATCCGGCAGGAGCTCGACTACCAGCACGAGGCCCGGAACGCCGAGACGTTCAGGCGTAACTTCGGTGATTCGACCGAAATCCGGGTGCCGAAGGTCATCTGGCGCTACTCGTCGGCGCGGGTCCTGACGCTCGAGTTCCTCGAGGGGACACAGTTCGCGGACCTCGACCTCGAATCACGGTCTCCCGAGGAGCGTCGAGAGCTCGCGTACAGGATGACGGACGCCTGGATGACGATGATCTTTCGGCACGGCTTCTTCCACGGCGACCCGCATCCCGCGAACATTCTCCTGCTCGACGACGGCCGCATCGGGCTCGTCGACTTCGGGCTTGCGGGGCGGCTGACCGACGAGGACATGACGCGCCTGACGCGTCTCTTCATCGACGCGGCGACCGAGAACGTCGATGCGCTGCCGCGGCGACTGGCGGAGCTCGGGCTGCGCTACCCCAAGGAGCGGGAGGAGGAGCTGCGCGCAGCGATCGAGGACCTCTTCTACCGCTACTACGGATCGAGCCTCTCGAGCATCGACCCGATCGAGGTGATCCGGGAAGCGGTCGCCCTCGTCTACTCGCTCAACCTGCGGTTGCCGAGCCGGTTCGTGATCCTCGACAAGACGATCGCGACACTGGGTGCGGTGGGCGTCGAGCTCTACCCGGAGTTCAACGTGTTCGAGGTGGCGCGCCCCTATGCGCGCCAGCTTCTCGCCGAGCGGTTCTCGCCGCGGCGTCTGTCAGTGCGCGCCCAGGCAGAGGTGCGAGAGCTCGCGGGCGTCGTGCGCGAGTTGCCCTACCAGGTGCGCGACGTGATGGAGCAGACCCGCCAGGGAAAGCTCCAGATCCAGATCCGCAACCCGGGCTTCGACGACATCACCTACCACATCGACCATGCGGTGAACCGGATCGCGGTGGCGCTGATCGTGCTCGGCGGCCTCGTCGGGTCGTCGATCGTCGGCGTCCTGGCGAAGGATGGGCCCCACGTCGCCGGTCTGCACCTGCTCTCGTTCATCGGCTTCACGTTTTCCGGCATCTTCGCCGTCTGGCTCGTCTGGGGGATCGCCCGCTCCGGCAGGTTGTAGCTTCTTGTTCAGGATTAGGCGCAGGCCTCTTCCAGATCAAACCTCTAGCTCGAGCCCGTCATAGGCTAGCTCGACGCCGGGAGGCACCACGAGCTCGGCCGGGCGATGGGTGAGGAGCACGCGCCTCGTCCCCGACTCGGCGGCGGCGGCGAGCGCTTCGTCGGCGCTCAGGTGCCCGCGCGGCTGGCCGTCGTCGACGCCTCGATCGAGCGTCGCCTCGCAGACGAACAGATCCGTGCCGCGCGCAAGCTCGACGAGCCGTTCGCTCGGGCCGCTGTCTCCCGAGTAGGCGATTGTCGATCCTTCTGCCGACAGTCTGAACCCGTAGGTCTCGAGGGTGTAGTGCGGCAGCCGTAGCGGGGTCACTTCGATCCCGGCCGCCATGAACGGCTCCTCGGGCGCATACTCGCGCACCGTGAACACCCGGTCGAACATGTCGGTGAAGCCGAACCGTTCGCCGAACTGCTCGAGCACCGCGCGCCCTCCGGCGTGCACCCAGAGTTCCGGGCGATCGTCAATCGCGACGCCGCCTGCGCGATACATCGCGCCCCAGACCCACGGGACGAGATCGCCCCAGTGGTCGAGATGAAAATGGGTGATCGCGATCGCATCGACGTGCGGCCAGCCCTCCTGCTGACGCAGACGCGGCAGGACGCCCGGCCCGCAGTCGACGAGCAGCCGGCCAGAGGGGCGCTCGAGGATGTAGCCGGAATGCGCGCCGCCGGGATTCGGCCAGGCGGGCGAGCAGCCGATGACAGAGAATTTCACCGCCGTATACTGCCCACGTGGAGCGGAAGATACGCGTGGTGATCGCAAAGCCCGGCCTCGACGGTCATGACCGCGGGGCCAAGATCATCGCGCGGGCCCTGCGTGACGCGGGTATGGAGGTGATCTACACCGGTCTCCATCAGACCCCCGAGCAGATCGTCGAGACGGCGATCCAGGAGGACGCGGACGCGGTCGGGATCTCGATCCTCTCCGGGGCGCACATGACTCTCGTGCCGCGGATCATCGACGGCCTGCGGGC
>JANOUB010000219.1:0-3974 GCA_031416615.1 Thermoleophilia bacterium | reverse complement strand
CGAAGGGCAAGCGCTGTCGCGGCTCGCCGCGCTGCGCGAGCTCGCGTCGCTCGCTGCGTAGCTCCTTCCCCGCTGAGCCGCCCGCTTCGCCTTGAACGTTCCTCTGGGGGAAGGATCAAGCCTCTGGGAAAGCTCTCGGCGGTGCCGCGCGGGCAGGCATCCTATGGCGCGTTCGGGCGCCTACTTGGCGCGGGAGCGACGATCGAGTCGACTCCCCCACGGTGGGTGAATGTCTCCCGATTGGGCAGTGTTGGGCTAAAGACGCGCTGCGGGGCGCCGATACAAGCGGTCATGGACGCCGCTGAACGCAAGGAGATCCTGAGCCGTTACCGTGATCACAGCCGCCGTTTCGAGGCAGCTGCGGCACGCCGCAGCACGAGCCGTTCGGGCTCTGTGATTCCGTTCAACCCACCGGTTCTCCGCGAGCTGACGCAGGACCCGACGGCCCGCGAGATCGAGGTGCTGCAGCTTGTCGCAGACGGTCTCGTGAACCGCGAGATCGGTCAGCGCCTGTTTCTCTCCGAGGAGACGGTGAAATCCCATGTGCGGCATCTACTGGCGAAGCTTCAGGCTCGCAGTAGAGCCCACGCCGTAGCTGTGGGCTATCGGCGTGGGCTCATTGCTTGACGCTTCGTTCACTGAGGTAGACCGTCGGATCCTGACCTCGCGGCATCTGGAGGAATCCCCCTAAAGAGGGATGCCCACCAGGGGCGTTGAACTCAAGATCTGACGGCTACCAGTCCTTGACGCCCGCAGACATGGCGGCGTGAAGGACGACACGAAATGCTTTTCGCATCGACCGACTCCTTAGGTTTTGAGGACTAACGGCAAATGGATCGTATACCCCATTCGAGTGATAAAGCAAGAGCAATCCGAGATCGGATCGGGCCGCTCCACGCCTACGTAGCCTCCTTGACAATTGTGGCTCTTGGGGTAGCCGCGATGCTGATCCTGGTAGGCCAGCCGATCGGGAACATCGGAATCGTCTTGATCCTGGCACTCGCGGCCGCAGTAGCCGAACGCGGCAGCGTTCGGCTTACCGACACAACAGAGCTGTCGATCTCACCCGTCTTGATGCTCTTCGCAGCCGTCCTGTTCGGACCCCTCGCCGGCGGCCTCGTGGGCGCTGCCTCACAACTCGGGGACAGCGAGTTGCTAGATCGAGGGTCGCCGGGTAGGTCGCCGCGGCTGAAGTGGCTGACATACACAAGTAGTCGATTCCTCGTTGGCGCCGCGACCGGCGGGGTTGCGATGGCGGTGTATTCACTGGGGCCTGACGGGACTGGCGGCGTGATTCTTGCGACGCTCGTCGGCTCGATTGTGGGAGAGTCGCTTGAGCTCGCCTTTGCCATGGTGACTTCACGACTGCGCGGAAACAAGACACTTCCCCCCGCCCTAACTCTAGCGCCTCTTCTGGCAACAGCCGTATGCGTCTATGCACCTGTCGTTGCTCTACTGACGCTGGCCTACACAGAGGTCTCGCCGTGGACAGCACCCCTCTTCATTGCGCCCGCGCTCGCCGCGCAGAGGCTCTTCGCGATGTACCTTCAGCAGCGGACGCTCGCCTCCGACTTGAAGGGCGCCAACGAAAGTCTAAACCGTTCCAATCTTGAGTTCGCAGAGGCCTTGGTGGCGACCCTGGAGCAAAGCGACCTCTATACAGCTGGTCACTCGAAGGCCGTGGCTATCTACTCGCGCGACATCGCCGAGCGAATGGCATTGCCTCTCGATGTGCAGGAACGGGCCTATCTTTGTGGCTTGGTACACGACATCGGGAAGGTCGGCCTTCCGGCGAGCCTTCTGCTGAAGGACGGCCCACTGACTCTTGAGGAGCGGAAGGAGATGCAGCGTCACTCCGAGATCGGTGAGAGCATCTTGGAACGTGTAGAGACATATGCTGATGTAGCGCTCATCGTCCGACACCACCACGAACGAATCGATGGTGAAGGCTATCCCGATCGCATCGCCGGGGAGGTGATCCCGCCGCTTTCGAGGATCCTGGCGGTAGCTGACGCGTATAATGCAATGACCTCTGACCGACCCTACCGCGATGCCATGCCGAGTCGGGTCGCCCGCCTCCGATTGGCCCAGTCCGTCGAAAGCCAGTTCGATACCTCGGTAGTGGCGGCGTTCGAAGCTCTACTCGCAGGTGCGAAAGAGGAGTATCGAACTGCGAGGAGGGAAGACTTTCACCCCATCAGCGAGGCCCAACTCGCCGCCCTGACTCATCCTCCTGCATCCATGGTTGACGTGGCCTGACGCACTCGCTCGTGGACAGCGTTCATGGCGAGCGCTGTGCGCGACCTGATTCCGAGCTTGTCGAACACGTGGTGAACGTGAACCTTGACGGTCGCCTCACTGATGAAGAGCCTGCCGGCGATCTCGCGATTCGAAAGCCCGGCGCAGACCAAGTCGTAAACCTCTCGCTCTCGAACTGAGAGCGCCGAACGCGGATCCAGGCTGCCCGCGACTTCGAGACCCATTGAAGTCGCGATATCTTGGTCCCCAGCCCGACTGAGGGCGTAGACTGTTCGCTCAACACACGAAGGCGCAGTGAGTAGCGTTGTAAGAAGGTCTGGATTCGACCGATACGCACACACCAAGAGGTCGACCGCCCCTACTTCGAATGCAACCGTAACGAGCTCTTCAGCTCGGGCAAGGAGGCTCGAGTCGCGCGACTTCAGAGCAACGATTGCTTGAACGGCAGGCCAGAGCACCTTCGTCTCGATGCCTTGTGTCAAGGCCGCCGCTTCGCTTCCGATTTCGACCGCTTCACCTAGGCGACCGAGCGTCGCGAGCGCGAGAGCACGTGAAACGAGAACTTCGCCGCGCATGCCTTTTACGGAGCCAGTAGCGTCGGGCGGCTCCATCGCGCAGGCTTCCGGGGCCCGTCCCTCCTCGAGCAAGACACGGACTGTCAACGCATACGCATTGTGCTCGGCGAACGGGTCGTTGACTGAGCGGGCCGCGGAATCGGCCCTACGGAGTTGCTCATGTGCTTCGCGAAAGCGCCTCAACCCAGCGAGTGAATAACCAAGCATCGCGTGCGCGTGTGAGACCGCAACGTCAACTCTGTACTCCGTTGCATCCTCAAGCAGGTGCTCGGCATGGGCGTTTGCCTCCCTGTAGAAGCAGCCGAGGGTCAGCGCCCACGAGTACATGCTTCGGAACGAGCATCTAACAAACGGGTCATCGACCAGGGGCACCAGTTCTGCCACGCAACGAGCGTCTTTGAGATGTCTCACGAACCCAAAACGGAAACCCAGCGAGAGCCGCTTGTCGGCCAGCCGAACGAGTTCGTTTGGCTCGTACCCAACCGAAGACTGTTCAAGAGCCTTCATCAGGTCGTGCGCCTCGCCAAGCTCCAGAGCCGCGGCGCACATGACTTGCCCCCACATTGCCTTTCGACGGCGGCTCGCGTCGGGAGCTGCGTTACCGGCGCGCTCGTACAGGTCGAGTGCCTCTTCCTCACAGGATCCAACATGGGCCGCCCGCGCAGCTACTTCGAGGGCTCGAAACTGCACATCGCTTGTTTCGGTCGAACCAGCAGAGGCTCGCATCGCCATTGCCTTGGCCGAGGTGTGTAACCCATGCCGCAGATCGACTTCTGCTCGTGCGACGAGCACAATAGGCAGATTCAGACCTCTGCGCGTCGCGCGATCCACCCATGTGCCCAGGGTCGCCAGGCGCGCCGAGTTCAGGAGATCATCGAGGGCTTCCTCGATTAGCGACTCAAGCCCCGCTAGGCCCCTACGGTCGAGTACATCAAAGGCAGCATCCCATTCACGCCTGGCGCGATAGACCACAAGAGCCGTCCCTAGGGCCTCGGTGAAGTCGGTCGTCGCCTCTCGCTTCGCACGCTCCTCCAGGAAGGCTGCCGCGAGCGGATGCAACTCGAGCTTGCCGCCGCGCTCCTCGAGGACGCCCAGGGTCAGCGCCTCCGCGCACACGCGCTCGGCGCGCTCGGGGCCGAG
>JANOUB010000218.1:0-2102 GCA_031416615.1 Thermoleophilia bacterium | reverse complement strand
GCTCGCCGAAATCGCCACCTCGGCCCCGGCGTCGAAGTACGCGCGGTGCGCAGCGACGACCGCGGCCGGATCGTCGCGGAGCAGGCGCGCCGACCACAGGCTGTCGCGCAGATCGTTGCCCTGCGCCTCGAGCTCGGTCGCTAGGCCGCCGTCGAGAACGACGATCCCGGAGGCGAGGGCGTCCACGAAGCCTGTCATGGAACTGAGTCTACGCGCCACGCGGTTCAGGTCTGCCCGGAGTGCTGGCAGCGGGGGTTCGGTGCCGGGGGAAGGCCCGCCGGAGCGTGACTTCCCTACCGGGTGGCTCGCCACGCTCGGACAGCGACACTCGATCTGGGGATGTGGAAAGCAGGAAGCGTTGCCGAAACGCTGTGCAGATGGCCGCTGCGCTCGTATCGCCTCGCTTCACGATGGCGCGTCGGTCACCGCATCCATCGCTTATACTCGGCGAGATACTCCACGTGTACGGGGCACCTGTCTCTTCTGACGACGCCGGGTGGATCGTCGCCCGCCTCTACGCGGACGCGCACGCCGATGCTGTCGCAGCGGCCCACATGATCGAGATCGGCAGCGACCGCGAACTGTACGCCGTCGCGCTGACACCGGCCCACCGGGACGCCATCCTGCGGCACCTCGAGGACTGCCCCGAAGGGCTCGCCGAACTTCACGGGACGCTCTTGCGCGATAACCACGACCGCATGACGTCGCGCCATCACCACAGCGACCCCGCGACCATGATCGCGACGACGACGAGCGCCAGGGCGAGCGGCGACGTGACGAGCGCATAGTCGCTTTCGACCCGAGACGGGGTCGCGGACGTCGGGCTGTACGATGACGACCGTGGACGAGGTGCGGGTGGGAGCGGTTGGCGCTGGTGGCTTCGGTCTCTTCGCGCTTCAGCATCTGACGCAACTTCCGGGAGTGCGGCTGACGGCGATGGCGCGGACTGATCGGGAGCCGGCCCGCCGCATGGCCGAACGCTTCGGCATTCCCGATGTCGTGGATATCGAGGCCCTCGTGCGGTCGGACGATGTTGACCTCGTTTACATCTCGACGCCACCGTTTCTCCATTACGCCGATGCGCTGGCGGCCTTGCGTGCCGGCAAGCATGTCATCTGTGAGAAGCCCCTGGCGCTATCGGTCGAGCATGCCGACGAGCTCATCGATGTCGCCAAGGCGAACGAGAGACTGCTCGTCGTGAACCTCATGCAGCGGTACAACCCGCTCAGCGAGCAAGTTCGGGAACTGATCGCGTCGCGGATCCTCGGCGAACTTCTGCACGGCACGTTCGAGAACTACGCCTCCGACGAGGGACTCCCGCTCGACCACTGGTTCTGGGATAGGAACAAGAGCGGAGGGATCTTCGTCGAGCACGGCGTGCACTTCTTCGATCTGTTCGACTACTGGCTCGGCCCGGGAACGGTCGAAGCTGCACAGCGGACACTCCGAGCGCAGAGCGGCGTAGAGGAGCAGGTGCAGTGCACGGTGCGCCACCCGACAGGCGCCCTCGCCAACCACTACCACGGCTTCACCCAAGCGGCGCGGATGGATCGGCAGGAGACCAGGCTGCTGTTCGAGCAGGGAGACGTCAGGCTCCATGGCTGGATACCGACACAACTGCATATCGATGCCATCGTTGACGAGTCAGCCGCGAGAGGGCTCACCGAGCTGTTCCCCGGTGCACGCTACGACGTCACCGCGTACTACCAAGGAAACGAGCGCAAGGTTACCGCTCGTCATCGGACGTTTGACGTCTACGAACGCCTCAGCTTTCACTGGGGTGAGGAGACGCTGAAGTCTCACCGCTACGGCGAGCTTCTCCGCTCCTTCTTCGCCGATCAAATCGCGTGGGTGCGCGACCCCTCGCATCCGCGTACCACTACCGAGAAGAACGGCCGCCAATCGCTTGTCATGGCGCTTCACGCTGCGCGGCTCGCAGACTCTCCGAACTGACGACACGCGGCGGACTTGTACGACGACCATCCCGACCTGCTCGGTGTAGGCCGATTGGCCTCGATACGACGCAACTCCGCACGTCACCGTGAACCGCCGCCGCCGCGGCCGCTCGACCAACTCGGGATCCGCGACCGCCGTCTGCAAGG
>JANOUB010000217.1:0-1843 GCA_031416615.1 Thermoleophilia bacterium | reverse complement strand
AGGAAAGCCGAGCCGCGACTTCGCGCTCACGAAGAGCCTCATGCTCGGCCGGCCCGAGGTGTGGCACGCACTTCTCGCGAAGCTCGCGGAAACGTTCGCCGGCTACGTCGCTGCCAAGGTGCGCGCGGGCGCGGACGTGATCCAGCTGTTCGACTCGTGGGTGGGCGCGCTCTCGCCGGCCCATTACCGTGAGTACGTGGCGCCCCATTCCGCGCGTGTCCTCGCGGCCGTCGACGTCCCGACGATCCATTTCGGCACCGGCACCGCGACACTCCTCGAGGAGATGGCGGCGGCGGGAGGCGACGTGATCGGCCTCGACTGGCGGATTCCGCTCGACACAGGCTGGGCCAGGGTGCCCGACCGGGCTGTCCAGGGGAATCTCGACCCGGCCGTCCTGCTGGCGCCGTGGCAGGTCGTCGAGACCGAGGCGCTCGATATCCTCGCCCGTGCCGGTGGCAGGCCGGGGCACATCTTCAACCTCGGGCACGGCGTGTTCCCCTCTGTCGATCCGGACACGCTGACGCGGCTGGCCGCGCTCGTCCGCGAGCGCAGCGGCTCGCTCGCCGGGATCGCCCGATGAGCTCGGCGCGTCCTGGCACGGTGCTGGCCGATGGTGTCTCGCGGCGGTTCCGGGTGCACGCCCGTGAGACGCGCACGCTCAAGGACCTGGTTGTCGCGCGGGGTCGCACCGGCGGCCAGGACGTCTGGGCGCTGCGGGACGTGTCGGCCGAGATCATGCCGGGCGAGGCCGTAGGTCTGATCGGCCGCAACGGCTCGGGCAAGTCGACGCTCCTGCGCGTGCTCGCCGGGATCATCAAGCCGACGACCGGCACGGTGCAGGTGGACGGCCGGATCGGCTCGCTGCTCGAGCTCGGGGCGGGTTTCCACCCGGACTTCAGCGGCCGCGAGAACGTGTATCTGAACGGGTCGATCCAGGGCCTGCGCCGCGCCGAGATCCGTGAGCGCTTCGACGAGATCGTCGCGTTCGCCGAGGTCGAGCACGCGATCGACCGGCCCGTTCGCACCTACTCCTCCGGCATGGCGATGCGCCTGGGGTTCGCGATCGCCGCGTTCCTGCAGGCCGACGTGTTGCTCCTCGACGAGGTCTTCGCGGTCGGTGACGAGAACTTCCAGCGGAAGTGCTTCGGCGTCATCGCAGCGTTCAAGAATCAGGGAGGCACGATCCTGTTCGTCTCCCACGACGCGCAGGCGGTCGAGCGGCTGTGCGAGCGCTCGATCCTGCTCTCGTACGGCGAGAAGGTCTACGACGGGCCCACCCACGAGGCGATCGCGCGCTACCGGCGCATCCTCGCCGACGATCTCGACTCGGCCGAGCGGGGCGCCGGCCTGCGCGAATGGGGAAGCGGCGAGGCGGAGATCGCGGGCGCCCGGTTGCTCGATGCGAGCGGCAGCGAGCGCCAGCAGTTCCTGGCCGGTGAGTCGTTTCGGCTGGAGGTCGACCTGCGCGCCAAGGCGGACATCGAGCCCCCGCGGCTTCATCTCGAGGTACGCGACACGACCGGACTGCTCGTCGCCGAGGAGTCGGTCGATACCTCCGCCATCGGATGGCCGACTGGCGCGGGTGCGGCGACGGCAAGGCTCCACGTCGACCGGCCCTCGCTCGCCTTCGGCCGCTTCCGGGTTCGTCTCGGCCTCATCGGCGCAGACGGTCGCACCCTGCATCAGCTCGACGACGCGCTCGCCTTCCTCGTGTACCCGGACGGCGAGGAGCGAGGGCTCGTGCACCTCGGAGGAACGTGGCAGGCCGGGGCGAATCAGGAGATCCGATGAGCTACAAGACCTGCCCGCAGTGGCCCGAGCTGATGGAGCTCGCACCGGATCT
>JANOUB010000216.1:0-1833 GCA_031416615.1 Thermoleophilia bacterium | reverse complement strand
CCGCGCGCCCACGCGTAGATCTGCGTCTCCAGGTCCTGGATCGACTGGTCGCCGTAGATCGCCTGGTCACGGCGTCCGAGCAGGCTGAGGTTGACACCGTTGAGGACGTCGATGCGCACAGCGCGACTCTAGCCACTTCCCTCGAATGACCTCACCGCGAACGCGGAACGGCTCAGTGGGGAAGTGGCTTGATTTCAGGCTTCGCCTTGTGCCTGATGCGACCACTAATCGGCGATGAGGCTGTCGAGTGCCGCCCGCACGTCGGCGGCCGGAACCTCGTTGTCCCACGTCGGCTTGCCCGCCCGCTCAAGCAGCACGAGCCGAGGAGCACCGCCGACGGTCTTCTTGTCACGGGCGAGGGCCGCCCAGGCGGCCTCGCGGTCGACCCGAACCGGTTGCGGATCGAGTTCCCGCCGGACGACAGCGAGCGCGGCGTCGTTGCCCGAGAGCCGCAGGGCAGCAACCATTCCGAGCGCCACCGCCTGTCCATGGGGAAGGTCGTATCCCGCTGCGGCCTCGAGCGCATGTCCGAACGTATGGCCTAGATTCAGCATGTTGCGCGGGCCCAGGTCGTGCGGATCGGCGAGGCACACGGCGGCCTTGAACGACGCGCACCGGCGCACGAGCTCCGCGAGCGGCAGTTCCCAAACCGGGGCATCCATCAACAGGCCTGTCTTCACAACCTCCGCCATCCCGTTCCTCAACTCCGCCTCGGGCAGCGTCTCGAGCGTCCCGGGATCGATCACGACCCGCGCCGGCCAGTGGAAGGCACCGACGAGGTTCTTGCCGCCGGGAAGGTCGACCGCGGTCTTGCCGCCGATCGCTGCGTCGACCTGGCCGACGAGCGTCGTCGGCACCGCCACCCACGGCACCCCGCGCATGTATGTGGCAGCCGCGAAGCCGGCGAGATCGGTCGTGCAGCCGCCTCCGAGGCCGACGATCGTGCCGTCCCGGCCGATCCGCAGGGCCCGCCAGAGCCGCTCGAGCACGGCGATCGCTTTCGCCGGCTCGCCGGGAGGCACATCGTGAGAGGCGACGTCTCGGTCGCCGAGTGCAAGCTGGGCCGTCACTCCATGGATGCCGGCCACGTTCGCGTCGGCGACGATCTCCACGGGCCCATTGCCGGGCACGAGCTCCCCGAGCAGATCGAGGGCACCGATGCGAACGTCGATGCCGGCGGCGGCGAGCACGATCCCGTCGGCATCGCGCGCATGGGCCTCGGCGGCCTCTTCGTAGATCGGCAGGCGCGCGCGGTACAGAGCCTGGAACGCTTGAGCATCGATCGCGAGCGGCCTCCCTCCCTCGCTCGCTCGCTTCCAGGCGACAGCCGGGTCGACCTCGAGCAGTACCGTGAACGCCCGCCGACGCAGGGCTTCACGGGTCCCGGGGGACAGCACAGTGCCACCACCGAGGGCGATCACTGCGGGCTCGGCAGCGCCGAGCACGGATACGGCGATGGTCTCCTCGATCGCTCTGAACCCAGGCTCGCCATCGCGGGCGAAGAGCTCTTCGATCGTGGCGCCCGTCTGCCGCTCGATCTCGTGGTCGAGGTCGACGAAGCGACGGCGCAGCCGGCGGGCGACCTCCTGGCCGAGGGTCGTCTTGCCCGCACCCATGAAGCCGGCGAGCGTGAGGTGGCGGTTTAGAGCGCCTACCACGATGACCACGCGCCAGACGGCCCGTGCTTCATCGTGGTAGGTGCTCTGAGGGCGTTCGCGGCCACCGGATGCGCTCGAGGTAGGCGCGATGGGCTTCAATGAAGTCGGCGATCGCGTCGCCACCGAACTTGTCCTTGGCGCTGCAGGCGAGCTCCCACGCGACCGCCGCCTCGGC
>JANOUB010000215.1:0-5513 GCA_031416615.1 Thermoleophilia bacterium | reverse complement strand
CGGGAAGCTCGGCCGGTCACGCTGCCAGCCGGCGAGGATCGCGTCGACGAGCTTCCACTGCTCCTCCACCTCATCCTCGCGCGTGAACAACGTCGCGTCGCCCAGCATGGCGTCGAGGATCAGCCGCTCGTACGCCTCGGGCAGGCCCGTGCGGAACGCTCCTCCGTAGAGGAAGTCCATGTGCACCGTCCTGATCGTCATACCCGCACCCGGCACCTTGGCGCCGATCGCGAGCGAGACGCCCTCGTCGGGCTGCACGTGGATCAGCAGCACATTCGGACGCAGGCCGTCGCCCGCGATCGCCTCGAACGGCGGGTGGGGTGCCCGCTGGAACTGGATCGCGATCGTCGTCTCTCGCCGACCCAGACGCTTGCCGGCGCGGACGTAGAACGGCGTGTCGGCCCAGCGCCAGTTGTCGACGTAGAGCTTCGCGGCGATGTACGTCTCGGTCAGAGAGCCGGGAGCAACGCCGTCCTCCTCGCGATAGGCGGGCACCTCGATCCCCTCGACGAACCCGGCGCCGTACTGCCCCCGCACAACCGATTTCGGGCCGGGTGTGTGGATCGACTTCAGCACCTTCACCTTCTCATTGCGTACCGAGTCGGCGGTGAAGTCGATCGGCGGCTCCATCGCGGTCAGGGCGAGCAGCTGCAACAGGTGGTTTTGGAAGATGTCGCGGATCGCTCCGGCCGATTCGTAGAAGCCGGCGCGCCCCTCGATCCCCATCGACTCGGCCACCGTGATCTGGACATGGTCGATGAACTGCCGGTTCCAGATCGGCTCGAAGATGCCGTTCGCGAACCGCAGCGCCAGCATGTTCTGCACCGTCTCCTTGCCGAGATAGTGATCGATGCGGAAAATCTCGTCCTCGCTGAACCAGCGGTGCAGGAGCTCGTTCAGCTCGCGGGCGGAGGCGAGGTCGTGGCCGAACGGCTTCTCGACGATCAGTCGCACCCAGCCCTCCTTCGCGCGCCGCTCTCCGATCTCCGTCACCGCTGCTGTGAAGGCCTGCGGAGGCACGGCGAGGTAGTAGAGCCTGTTGCCGCCGGTGCCGCGCTCGGCATCGAGCTCCTCGAGCACCTTGCCGACGCGATCCTCGCCCGTGTCGTCGTCGAACTCGGTGCCGACGTAGCGCATTCCGGCGGCGAGCGTGTCCCAGACTTCCTGGCGGAACGGGTCGCGCGCAAACTGCTTCACTGCTTTCTTCATGGCGGCGGCGAACTGCGCTGAGCTCCGAGGAGTGCGCGCCACACCGACGATGGCGAACTGCTCCGGTAGGAGCTTGCGGTAGGCGAGCGCGTAGAGCGCAGGGATCAGCTTCCGCTTCGTCAGGTCGCCCGAGGCGCCGAAGATCACGACCGCACAGGACTCCGGCCGCCGCCGCAGCTGCAGTCCCTCGAGCAGCGGGTTGTTGTGCTCGCTCACCGACACGCCCGGCGCGACGGGCGGTGCGGTCGAGGCATGCGCCTCGCCCCTACGGGTTCCGGCGCCGGCGTCTCCACGAGACGCCGACAGCTACACCCGGCGCCCCGTCTCGTAGGGGCGACGCGCATGCGTCGACCGACCGGCGATAATCGCGGTCGCGTCCGAGAGCCAGGCATCCGACTCACGCCGCGGACAGCGAGACCGCCTTGGCGCGGATCCCCTGGAGCAGCTCGGCGAAGGAGTCGGCAAACTTCTGCACGCCATCGGCCTCGAGGGTCGCGACGACGTCGTCGTAATCGACCCCGGCTGCCGCTAGGTCTGCGAGCAGCTGGTTCGCCTCGTCGATTCCGTCGGTCAGGCTGCCGCTGCGCACCTCGCCGTGCTCCTGAAACGCCCGGATCGTCTCGACGGGCATCGTGTTGACGGTGTCTCGGCCGATCAGCTCCTCGACGTAGATCACATCGCGGTACGCGGGGTTCTTCGCCGAGGTCGAGGCCCACAGGCACCGCTGCGGCCGGGCGCCCTTGCCCGCGAGATAGGCCCAGCGATCGTCGCCGAAGACATCGAGGTAGTGCTGGTAGGCGAGCCGAGCATTCGCGACAGCGAGCTTCCCCTCGAGGTCGCTGCGACCGACGGCCTCGAGCCGCTTGTCGGCCTCGCTGTCGACACGGGAGACGAAGAAGCTCGCGACCGACAGCACCGTGCGGGGATCGCCCCCGGCGGCGACGAGCCGCTCGAGGCCGCGGAGGTAGGCCTCGGCGACGGCCGCGTAGCGCCCGAGGGAGAAGATCAGCGTCACGTTGATCGGGACCCCTTTGGCAATGCAGTCCTCGATCGCACCGAGCCCCGGCTCGGTGGCCGGGATCTTGACGTACATGTTCGGGCGATCGACCTCCTTGTTGAACCGCGTCGCCTGCTCGAAGGTGCGCTCGCGCTCGTAGGCGAGCGTCGGGTCGACCTCGAGCGAGACCCAGCCGTCGATTCCGGCCGTGCGCTCCCAGACGGGGTGCATCAGGTCACAGGCTGCGCGGATGTCGTCCATCGCGAGGGCGAAGAAGATCTCGGCCGCGTCGCCGGTCGCTGCGGCCACCTCGCGCAGCTGCCCGTCGTAGAGGTCGCCCTCGGCGAGGGCCTTCTGGAAGATCGTCGGGTTGGAGGTGACGCCGACGACCGCGTCGTCGGCCATCAAGCGGGCAAGCTCTCCGGAGTGGAGCATCTCGCGGGAAAGCGAGTCGATCCAGACGCTGACGCCTGCGTCGCTCAACGCCCGAAGTCGTGACGAATCAGCGGATCGTGATGCATCAGCCATCGGCCATCCTTTCGAGCTCGGCCACCTTCTCGAGGCGGTCGGCGTAGCGTCCCCCACCGACGAAGCGCGCACCGAGGAAGGTGCGGACGAGCTCACGTGCGAGCTCACTGCCGACGATCTCGGAGCCGAGGCAGAGGACGTTCATGTCGTCGTGCTCGACCCCCTGGTGGGCCGAGTAGCTGTCGTGGCAGATCGCAGCGCGGATCCCGGGAATCTTCGACGCCGCGACCGAGGCGCCGACGCCGGAACCGCACACGAGCACACCGCGCTCGACCTCACCGCGGCGGATCGCCATGCCGAGCTCGAGCGCCTTGTCGGGATAGTCGACGCGCACGGCATCGGTGTCGACCCCGAAGTCGACGGCCACGTGGCCCTCCGCGGCGATCGCCTCCAGCACGACATCGCGAAGCTTCACGCCGCGGTGGTCGAATGAGGCCGCGACCTTCACCGAAGCTCGGTCTCCAGAGCAGCTGCGATCGCGTCGACCGTGATCCCGAACTCGGCGAACACCCGCTGGTACGGCGCCGAGGCACCGTAATGGTCTATACCGATGATTGCACTCGCATAGCGCTCCCAGCCGAGCGTGACGCCGGCCTCGACGGCGAGCCGCGCCTCGACCGACGGCGGCAGGACCGAATCCTGGTAGTCGTCGTCCTGCTCCTCATAGAGCTCCCAGCACGGCATCGACACCACACGAACATTGGCCTCGAGCGATTGCGCGGCCTCGAGCGCGAGGTGCACCTCGCTGCCGGTGGCGATCACGATTGCGTCGGGCTCGCCTTCGCCGCGCTGCCACAGCGTGTAGGCCCCCCGCAGGGCACCGGCGGCGGCCGCGACCTCGGTGCGGTCGAGCGTCGGCAGCTTCTGCCTCGTGAGTGCCAGCGCGACGGGCCCATCAGGCCGTTCGAGCGCGATCCGCCACGCCATCGCGGTCTCGTTCGCGTCGCCGGGCCGCACGTACCAGAGGGTCGGAATCGCTCGCAGCGCCATGTGGTGCTCGACCGGCTGGTGCGTCGGGCCGTCCTCGCCGACGGCGATCGAGTCGTGTGTCCACACCCACGCCGTACGGAGCCCCATCAGAGCCGAGAGGCGGACAGCGGGCCGCATGTAGTCGGAGAAGATCAGGAACGTGGAGCCGTATGGACGCAGCATCGCCGGATCGAGCGCGATCCCGTTGACGATCGAGCCCATCGCATGCTCCCGAATCCCGAAGGCGATGTTGCGGCCGACGTGAGTGGCGGAGAAGACGCCGGCTCCCTCGAACTCGGTCTTCGTCGACTCGACGAGGTCGGCGGCGCCGCCGACCATGGTCGGGGTGAACGGCTTCAACGCCTGCATCACCTTCCTGCCGGCATCGCGGGTCGCGACCTCCTCGCCGGGAGGGAACACCGGCAGCGCCTCGCGCCAGCCCTCACGCGGCTCGCCTCGCAGGTCGAGCTCGCGCTCCCGGGCAAGATCGGGGAACGCCGCCGCCCACGAGGCGACCCGCCCGTCCCATTCGCGCTGTAGCTCGGCACCGCGCGTGGTGACGACCGCCATGTGCTCGCGCACCGCGTCGGAGACGGCGAATGTCACGTCGGGATCGAACCCCATCGCCTCCTTGGTGGCACGGATCTCGGCCTCGCCGAGGGGTGCCCCATGCGCCTTCGAGGTGTCGACCGCGTTCGGTGCCGGGTACGCGATGTGACTCCGCAGCACGATCAGCGACGGGCGCTCCTCCTCCGCCTTCGCGGCGGCGAGCGCACCGAGCAGCGAATCCAGATCCTCGGCGTCGCCGACGTGCTGGACGTGCCAGCCGTACGCCTCGAAGCGCTTGCCCTTGTCGTCGGTCGTGAACGAGAGCGACGTCGTCCCGTCGATCGTGATGTGGTTGTCGTCGTAGATATAGACGAGCCGGCCGAGCCCGAGGTGGCCGGCGATCGACGCCGCCTCCTGGGTGAGGCCCTCCATCATGTCGCCGTCGGAGCAGATCGCGTAGATCCGCGAGTCGACGACTGCATGATGGGGCCGGTTGTAGCGATCGGCAAGGAAGCGCTGCGCGATCGCCATCCCGACCCCGTTCGCGAAGCCCTGGCCCAGTGGCCCGGTGGTCGTCTCGATCCCGGCGGTGTGGCCCCATTCCGGATGGCCCGGCGTCCGTGAACCCCACTGCCGGAACTGCCGCAGGTCGTCGAGTGAGAGATCGTAACCTGCCAGGTGGAGCGCCCCGTACTGGAGCATGCAGGCGTGCCCGGCCGAAAGGATGAAGCGGTCTCGGCCCGGCCAGCCCGGATCGGCCGGGTTGTGCCGCATGACGTCGTGGTAGAGGAGATACGCGAGCGGGGCGAGCGCCATCGCGGTGCCGGGATGGCCGGCGTTCGCCTGCTGCACAGCGTCCATCGCGAGCGCGCGAATCGTGTCGATCGTCTCGGTATGCACGTCTGCAGCCATCTCCTTCGAGCATATCGGTGTCGGCGCCCGGCCTGCAGGCGCGGCAGGGGTGTCTCCCCTGCTCTTTCGGGAGACACCCCCCACGGCAACGCATCTACCCTACGGCGGTGTCTGTCCTGATCGCCTCGAATCTCCGCAAAGAGCTCTCCGGCGACCCGCTCTTCGACGGGGTGTCGTTCTCGGTCGACCGGGGGCAGCGGCTTGCACTCTCAGGGCAGAACGGCGCCGGCAAGACAACGCTCCTGCGGGCGCTGATCGGCGAGACCTCGTTGCAGGGCGGCGAAGTCGCCCTTGCGAAGGGTACGCGGATCGCGCTGCACGACCAGCGCCCGCCACGCGACCGCGGCCT
>JANOUB010000214.1:0-4693 GCA_031416615.1 Thermoleophilia bacterium | reverse complement strand
GGTGCCGCCGCAGCGACCGCGACCGGAGCCGCAGCCGTGACGCCCCACTCCTCCTCGATCGCGTTCTTCAGTTCGACGAGCTCGAGCACGGTCATCTTGCCGAGCGTCTCGAGCACCTTTGCCGTATCCGTAGCCATCTTGTTTCGTTTCCTCTCACGTGTGTGGTTTGTGGTGGAAGCGGGCGAGGCATGCGCCTCGCCCCTACGCCTCCGGGGTTTCTGTCTCGACTTCGGCAGCCGGTTCAGCGGTTGCCTCTGCGACTTCTTCGGTGACCGGCTCCGCGGCTGCCTCGGCGACCGGCTCGTCCGCCGTGGCCACCTCTGCCGGTGCCTCCGCCGCCGGACTGTCGTCCGTCGTTACGTCGGCGCCACCGAGCTGTGTGATCCTGGCGTCGATCAGACCCACCAGGTTCTGCACCGGCGCGTTCAACACCGCAGCAAGCTGGGTCAACGGGGCCACGATCACCCCGACGAGCTGAGCCTGCAGGATGTCGAGGGGCGGCAACTTGGCGAGACTCTCGATCTCTTCGCCACTGATCGGGTTGCCGGACAACACGCCGCCCCGCAACACGAGGATCTTCGTGTCTCTGGCCGCGTCGCTGAGCGCCTTCGCCACCGCGACCGGATTGCCCTCGGCCTCGACGAACGCGATCGCCGTCGGGCCCTCGAGCAGGGCGAGCAACGCATCCGCTCCCGCTGCCTCGGCCGCCCTCCGGGTGAGAGTGTTCTTCACCACGGTCAGCTTCGCCCCGTGCTTCAGGAGCTCGACCCGCAGGCCTGCGAGCTGGCTGTTCGTGAGTCCGCGGTAGTCGGCCACGAGCAATGTGTCCGCCGCGCGCAGGCGCCCGGTCAGCTCCTCGATCAGTCGCTCCTTGTCTGCTTTCTGCATCTTTCACCTCCTCTCAAAGCATCGAGCCCGCACGGAGGCGGGCTCAAGACAAACAACAGCCTTGGGGTGTCTCCCCTGCTCTTTCGGGAGACACCCGCAAGTCCGTTCTACGCTTTGAGGCGCACCTCGGCCGGACTTCTGCCCCGGTAGTGCGGGCTGCCGGCTGTCTTCGGCGACGGGCATGTTGGACAAAACATTGGGCGAGAACGATCTCGCCTCTAGACGGTTACAGCCTCCTCGAACTCCTCGACGATGCCGCGGGTGCGCGACGGGTCGACGTGCAGACCGGGTCCCATCGTGGACGTCAGCGTGATGCCCTTGATGTAGCGGCCCTTCGACGAGGCCGGCTTCGCCCGGACGATCTCCTCGACGAGCGCAGCGTAGTTCTCGACGAGCGAGCGCTCGTCGAAGCTCTTCTTGCCGATCGAGACGTGGACATTCGCCCCCCGGTCGGTGCGGTATTCGAGCTTGCCCGCCTTCGCGTCGGAGACGGCCTTCGCGACATCGAACGTGACCGTGCCGGTCTTCGGGTTCGGCATCAGACCGCGCGGCCCGAGGACTCGGCCGAGCTTGCCGACGTTGCCCATCTGGTCGGGTGTCGCGATCGCGACGTCGAAGTCGACGAACCCTCCCTCGATCTTCGCGGCAAGGTCGGCCGAGCCGACGATATCCGCGCCCGCTTCCTCGGCCTCGCGGGCCTTGTCGCCTTCGGCGAACACCGCAACCCTCGTCGTCCGGCCGGTGCCGTGCGGCAGCATCAGCGTCCCGCGGATCTGCTCATCCGCGTGGCGAACGTTGAGGCCGAGCCGGAAATGCACCTCGACGGTCTCGTCGAACTTCGCGCCCTCGATGTCCTTGAGGATCTTGATCGCCTCGATCGGCGAGTAAAGGTTCTCGCGATCGATCTTGGCCCGCGCCGCTGTGTACCTCTTGCCATGAGCGCTCATCCCTCCACCTCGACGCCCATCGACCGCGCGGTGCCGGCGATCACCTTCATCGCCTGCTCGACCTCGTGTGCGTTCAGGTCGGACATCTTCGTCTCGGCTATCGAGCGCAGCTGCGCCTGGGTGAGCTTGCCCACCTTCGTCCGGTTCGGCTCGGCCGAGCCCGACTGGAGGTTCAGCGCCTCCTTGATCAGCACAGCGGCCGGCGGCGTCTTCGTGATGAAGGTGAACGAACGGTCTTCGTAGACCGTGATCTCCACCGGGATGATGCGGCCGTTCTCGTGTGCAGTCTGCGCGTTGAACGCCTTCGTGAACTCCACGATGTTGACGCCGTGCTGCCCGAGCGCAGGGCCGACCGGCGGCGCCGGGTTAGCCTGGCCACCCGGGATCTGGAGCTTGATCAGTGTGAGTATTTTTTTTGCCATATGCGTGAGTGCAGTCGGGGCTGCTCGCCCCTCCTCCCGTCTTAGTCGATCTTCTTGACCTGGTCGAAGCTGAGCTCGACCGGCACTTGCCGCTCGAAAATGTCCACGAGTACCTTGAGTTTCTGCGCGTCGGGGTTGACGTCGACGATCTCGCCGTCGAAGTCGGAGAGCGGGCCCGAGGTGACCTTGACGGACTCCCCGAGCGTGAACTGTGCCTGCGACTTCGCAGCCGGGCCGCCGCCCGCTCCCGCGGTATGGAGGATGCGGTCGACCTCGCCCTGGGAGAGCGGCACCGGCTTCGCGCCCGCACCGACGAACCCCGTCACGCCTGGCGTTCCCTTCACGACCGTCCACGCCTCGTCGCTCAGATCCATGTTGACGAGCACGTAACCGGGCAGGACGCGCTTCTCGATCTGCACCTTCTGGCCGTCCTTCGTCTCGATCACCTGCTCGGTCGGCACGACGACGCGCCGGAACCGGGGTGACTGGTTCATCGAGACGATGCGGTGCTCGAGATTCGTCTTGACCTTTTTCTCGTGTCCGGAATAGGTGTTAATCACATACCAGAGAAACATGTCAGCCTCACTGCCCAAGAAGGACGTCGCGAACGAAGGGGCGGACCACCTGGTCGACCCCCCAGAGAAACGCACCGACGATGATGACGGCGATGATGACGGCGACCGTGCCCTGGATCACCTGGGCACGATTGGGCCAGTCAACCTTTTGAAGCTCGGCCCACGACTCGCGGAGGAAGCCGCCGCGCCGCCGGGACTCGCGCTCGATCGGTGCGACCGAGCCGCCGCCGGCAACAGCCGGCTGCGGTGCGACGCTAGGCTCGCTCGCCGGCTGCTCCCCGGCCACGCGGCGCGCGTCGCGCCTCTGCCTGCGGGTCTCGTCGGCCACGCTAGCGCCTCGTCCCGGAACGGGTCGCCGGTTTGCCCCACAGGTAGGCGGAGCATCCGGTCGCTCCCGGGACAGGCTGCGCCAGTCCCCTACGGGGTTTCCGCTCCAAGGTGTCGGAAAGGCGCATCAGCGGGTCTCCCGATGGATCGTGTGACAGCCGCACCAGCGGCAGTACTTCTTGAACTCGACCCGGTCGGGTGAGTTCCGCTTGGACTTCTCCGTCTGATAGTTCCGCCGCTTGCAGTCGATGCAGGCGAGCGTGATTGCGACTCTGACTCCGGTTGCCATGGCTTCTTCTCGTGTGGTGGGAAAGGGCGTGCGAGGTAGCGGCGGTAGGACTCGAACCTACGACACGCGGATTATGATTCCGCTGCTCTAACCAACTGAGCTACGCCGCCGAGCAGTCCCGCAGTGTAGCAGGGGCTCGCTGGCGCAGACCCCTACCCGTTGACGGCAGGGACCGCTTGCGCAGGCTCGCCTACCCTAGCGCAGATTGCAGCGCCGGCGAGGCGGAACGCCGCCTCTGCGAACGGATCGGCGCCCGGTCGCAGCGCATACTGGTTGGTGAACTCGACTGCCCCGTTGATCTCGGCCACCGTCCAGCGACCGCGGCCGTCCGGGAGAAGATCGATCCCGACGAGCGCGCCACCCGTGGCTCGCGCCGCGGCGAGAGCGATAGCGCACGCGTCCGGCGGTGGCACCACCTCACGTCGCTCGGCGCCGAGCGCAACGTTCGTTCGCCACTCGCCGGGGGCTGCGACGCGGCTGATCGCGCCGATCACGTGGTCGTGGGCGACGACGATCCGCAGATCGAACCCGAGCGGCGGCACGAGCTCCTGCACGAGCGCGCCGTGCGCGTGGTACCACGGCTCGCGCGGCAATTGGGCGAGGAGGCTGGCGAGCGACGCCTCGTCGTCGCACCGCTCGACGCCGAGGCCCCAGCTGCCGAAACGCGGCTTGACGACAACCGGTGCCCGCAACGGCGACGAGGGCCTGTCACCGGTGATCAGCCGGGTACGCGGATGGGGCAACCCCGCCCGCCGAAGCAGCCGCGCGGTGAGAAGCTTGTCGTGCGCCGCGAGCAGGGCCGGAGCGCCGTTGAGCACGGTGACTCCTCGGGCAGCGAGCGTGCCGAGCACCCAGATTCCATCGTCGACGCCGTCGAGCGTCGGAAGTACGTCGATCCTCCCGATTGCGGCATCGCCCGCGCCCAGCGTGGCGAGCGCCTCGGCCGGCGTCATCAGGTACCAGTCGGCGCCGCGGCAGCCGACCTGAACGAGAGCCTCGTTGGCGAAGGTGGCGCTCTGGGCGACGATGGCGACGCGCATCTCGGCCATCCTTCTCCTCCGCACCGCCCGTGCACAACTCCTTTCACCAACGCTTAACCTGAACGACGTCCGACCGATACCGGTAGTAGCCTCTGGCACCGTGATCCGGATACCCCCACAGCACGGTGGCTGGCTCGAGGTGATCTGCGGGCCGATGTTCTCGGGCAAGAGCGAGGAGATGATCCGGCGCTTGCGCAGGGCCGAG
>JANOUB010000213.1:0-7973 GCA_031416615.1 Thermoleophilia bacterium | reverse complement strand
ATCCCGAGCGCACGCTCGTTGTCGAGCGCGGTCGCGAACATGCACTGGCTCGACGAGACGCGGCCGTCGCGAATCTGTTCGGGCGTGCGGTCGGAGACGACGGTGACGTCGTAGCCGTTCTGCAGCAGGCCGATGCCGAGCTGGAGCCCGGACTGGCCGCCGCCGATGATCGTGATCTTGGCCATGTGTGTCCCTCCTCTAGTGCCTTGGCTGGGAATTATCGTGCGAGATAGCCGCCGTCTGCGACGAGCGTCGTGCCTGTGACGAACGAGGCGTCGGCGGAGGCGAGAAAGGCGATCGCGGCAGCGATCTCCTCGGGGCGGCCGACGCGACCGAGCGGTGTGCCCACCGAGCCGGCGTTCTCCCAGACCGCGTTCTCGTCTTCCTCGGACATGTCGGGCAGGAAGTGGCGAACCTGCATCGTTCGCGTCGCCCCGGGAGCGACCGCGTTCACCCGGATGCCCTGCTTCGCATAGCGGGTCGCGAGCGACGTCGCGAGCTGGCGCGCTGCCGCTTTCGTGACTGCGTAGGCGAAAAAGCTCGGCCCGCTGTCCGCGGTCTCCTGACCGATGAACGCGCTGATCGAGGCAAGGTTGACGATCGAGCCGCTGCCCTGCTCGAGCATCGCCGGGATCACGTGCTTGCAGCAGAGGAACATGCTGCGGACGTTCGTCGCCATCATGTGGTCCCAGTCCTCGACCGAGGTCTCCGTGACCTCGCCGATGTGGAGCAGGCCCACGTTGTTGACGAGGATGTCGATCCGGCCGAACGCCTCGAGGGCTGTGGCTGCGAGGCGTGCCGCGGTCTCCTCCTGCGCGACGTCACCGACGACGGTCCGGTGCCCGCTTCCGAGCGAGCCGGCGCACTCGTCGAGGTATGTCTCGTTGATGTCGTTGAGAACGAGCTTCGCGCCCTCTTCCTCGAAGCGGGCGGCAGTGGCGCGGCCGATACCGCTACCCGCGCCCGTGATCACGGCGACCTTGTCCTGCAGTCGATTCATGTTGGTCCCTTTCCTGTGCCTGGGTGCCTGGAGGGCCGGCCGAGCTTCTGTCGCAACTGGCCCTTCGCTACGCCGATTCCGCCCCTGAGCACCGGCAGCGTCCTCGATCCGAACGCCTCCTCGATCAGGGCGCGAGCCCGATCCTTGTCGTGGAACGCGTCGGTGATCAGAGCCGGGTCGTTGAAGTTCTCCACGAACCTGTCCGCGAGCCTCTGCTGCGGGCTGTCGTTCTCCGGCTTGCCGTTGCTCCCGTACTGCGAGATCAGAATCAGCTTGCCGGCCGGAGTGAGCGGCTCGAGCAGCGTGTTGTTGAAGTCGTCGATCCAGTGGTGCCGCGCCCAGAAACGATCGAACGCCGCGCGCATCCAGTCGGCGTCGAGCGGCTCGTCACCACGTTCGACGATGTCCTCGACGACCATCCGCACCATCTTGTTGCCGTTGTTCGCACCCTGGCCGCCGATCGGGTCGAGGGATTGCGCCGTATCGCCGATCGCCATCACCTGCCGGCCCGACGGCAGCGTGCCCACGACCTGGCGGACTTCAGGGGTGAACGAGCCGACGAGCCATGCGTTCTCGTCGCAGGGAACCGCATCCTTCAACATCTCGTAGTCCCACGGGATGTACTCGTGGATCAGCTCCAGCGAGTGCTGCAGCACCGCGTCGGCAGACGCGCAGTCGTGAAAGCGATCGAACGGGCCTCCGGGCTTCGCCTCCGTCAGCATCCCCCAGCACTGCTGCCCGTCCTTCGAGTACCAGGGCACCCAGAACGCCTCGCCGTAGGGAGCAAAGAAGTTGAACTTCACCGGCAACAGCCACGGCGCGTACGGCAGCTCGAGCGGCGCGCCTGTGACGCAGACCATCGCCAGATGACGCTGTGGCTCGCTGTAGGTGCTCCGGGCGCCGTCTCTCACGAACAGCTTCTGGATCTCGCCGCGGCCGGTCGCGACGAGCGTCAGATCATTGTGCGCGGCGATCTCCTCGAGGCGGGCGACATCCACGCTCTCGATCTCGATCTGGCCTCCGCGCTCGTCGAGCTGACGCATCCAGGTGGCGCTCTGCAGCCGCAGGTCGATCGAGAGGAACGGCTTCTGCAGCCGGCCGAGCAGGGTCAGAAGAACGTTGCCCTGCTTCGGGCTGAAGTGAAGGTGCACACCGCCCGCCTCTGGGGCCTCGTCCCCCCAGTGGTCGAGCCCGAGCTCGCGCTCGAAGTCGAGCGCCATTTCGAAGCGCGCCGCCACGCCCGTCGGCCGCGCTTTCGTCAGGAAGTCTTCCGGCGAGCGGTCCGAGTGCAACGTCACGTCGTACCCCTTCAGGCGCAGGGCATGGGCGGCCAGCAGGCCGGCCTGGCCCGCGCCGACGACGGCGATCCGTCTCACTCTGCCTCGTCCCGCGATTCCTCGGCCCGGCCCGGGCCGCGGGCGTTGCGCCCGCGCCAGAGCAGGCGTCGCGTCCCGGAGACATTCGCGACGGCGACGGCGAGCAGCAGGATGCCGCCGTTGAAGACCGGCGTCACCCACGACTCGGCCCCCTTGAGCTGCACTACCGTCGGGGCTCTCTTTGCTCGCATGCCGCTCACGCGTTCAGACATCGCTTCCTCCTCGAGGTGATGGAACCGGTCAGCATGCCCTGGAAACGAGGTGGGACCTTACAACGTGACGTTCTTCCTCACCAGCGTTGGCCATGGCGTCACTACACTAGGAACTCGCACACGATCCGACTATCCTCTTTGCGCATCGATTCGTCCACTTCGCGCTGACATGACACCGATCGCCCTCCCGCTCGCCCAACACGAGCTCTTCCACTCGACCGACCTGGACGAGACGCGCGCGCACGTGGCCCGCGTCTTCTGCGACCACCGGCTCACCCTCGGCGACGGAGAGCGCCGCATCGACGCCCGCCAGCACGTCGCGCGGCTCGGCGAAACGACCCTCTCGTACCTCGACTACGGCGGCGCGGTCGAGATCGACCCTCGCCCGCTCCACTCCTTCTACCTGGTGTCGATGCCGCTGCGAGGTGCGGCGGCGATCCGTTGCGGCGGTGACGAGATCCTCTCGACGCCTGCGCTCGCCTCCGTGCCCCATCCCGACGACGAGCTGTCGATGGGCTGGCACCGCGACGCGCCACACCTGATCGTTCGTTTCGAGCGGCCGTCGCTCGAGGCGCGGCTGCGCGATCTGCTCGACCGGCCGCTGACCGAGCCGTTGCGGTTCGAGCTCGGCTTCGACCTCTCGGGCGCCGCCGGCGTCCGCTGGCGGATTGCCCTCGAGCTCGCGCTGGCGGAAATCGCCGCGGCCGACATCGCCACGAACGCCGGCCTCGGCGTCGGGCCCCTCGAGGACCTGCTGGGCACGTTGCTCCTGTGCGCGCTGCCGTCGAACTACTCGACGGCGCTGCGCACTCGGGCGGCGCCGCCGGGGCCGAGGCACGTGCGCACCGCCGTCGCCTTCATCGATGCCCACGCGGGCGAGCCGCTGACGGCTGCCGCGATCGCGCGAGCGGCCGACGTCAGCGTCCGCTCGCTCCAGGAGGGCTTTCGCCGCACCGTCGGCAAGGCGCCAATGGCATACCTGCGCGACGCGCGACTCGACCGCGTTCACGCCGACCTGCAGGCCGGGGGCGCCACGGTCACGGAGGCCGCCTGCCGGTGGGGCTTCACGCATCTCGGCCGCTTTGCAGGCGTGTACCGGAGCCGCTTCGGTGAGTCGCCCAGCGCCACCCGCAGGCGCGCAAACCTCCCAAACCTCTAGAGTGCGCCCCATGCCACTCGTCTCCGAGCACATGGTCACCGACCTGCTCACGGTCGAGGCGACTACACCGCTCACCGACGCGGTGCGGAAGATGGACGAGCGAGGCGTCGGGGCGGTGCTCGTGCTCTGCGGCGAACGGCTTGAAGGCGTGTTCACCGAGCGGGACGTCCTGCGCGCGGTGGCGCACGGACTCACGCCAGAGGCCACGGTGGATGAGTGGATGACCCGTGGCCCGGAGACGATCGAGCCGGACGAAACGGCCGAGCATGCCGCCGTGCTGATGATCCACGGCGGCTTCCGGCACCTGCCGGTCGTCGAGGAAGGGAAGGTCGTGGGGATCCTCTCGATCCGCGACCTGATGCGATCGGTGCTCGGCGACGCTGCGCCTCGCGGCGTGTAAGAACTCTGATTCGAGTTCTAAGCGGCTTGCCACTGGGCGGGCGTGCCGGTAGGGTCATTGCATGACTTCCACAAGGCCCTCCACCTGGTGGCGCCAAGGGCGATGCGGGAGCGTGCGCTAGAGCGCGACGACAACCCCACCTCGCCACCGAAGACCTCCGCGGAGGTCTTTTTCGTTTCCAGAGAGTGCGTGCGCTGCCAGAGACCCATGACGACAACGATCAACACCGACCTCCTGACACCGCTCGGCGCCTACCTGCGCCTGCGCGACGCCGGCACCGCGAGCTTCATCCTCGAATCGGTCGAGCGCGGCCGCCTCGGCCGCAACTCGTGGATGGGTGCCGGCTCCCGCATCGTCGGCTTCGACGAGGCGGCCGAGCTCGGGCTCCCGATCGTCGGCTACCTCGCCTACGACCACGCGGCCCGCCTCGAGCCCACTGTGTCGCTGCCGGAGGACGGCCGCGGCTTCCCCGAGAGCCGCCTCGTCGTCTGCGAGACGCTCGTTCGCTTCGACCACGGCGCCGGCGTCGCGGAAGTGCTTGCGGGAGATGCCGAGGAGATCGCAGGGCGTCTGGCGGCGGGCATCCCCTGGCGGCGGGAGCCGCGCGGCACGGCAGGATCGATCCGCCGCTCACCCGACCGCGCCCGCTACATAGAGATGGTGCAGGCCGTGAAGGAGCACATCGTCGCCGGCGACGTCTTCCAGTGCGTGCCGTCGCAGCGAGCCGAGCGGCCCACGTCGGCCTCGCCGCTCGACGTCTACCGGGCGCTCCGCCGCGTCAACCCGTCGCCCTACCTGTTCCTGCTCGAACTCGACGGAATCGCGCTCGTCGGCTCGTCACCCGAGCGGCTTGTGGCCTGTGAGGACGGACGCGCGAGCCTCTGCCCGATCGCCGGCACCACCGATCCGACCGAGGGCGACGTCGAGCGGCTCCTCTCCTCCGAGAAAGACCGCGCCGAGCACGTGATGCTGGTCGACCTCGGCCGCAATGACCTCTCCCGCGTGTGCAAGGCCGGCACCGTCCACGTCGCCCGCGACATGGAGGTCGAGCGGTTCTCACACGTCTCGCACCTCGTCTCCGAGGTCGTCGGCGAACTGCGTGACGGCGTTACGCCGTTCGAGGTTCTCCGTGCCTGCTTCCCGGCCGGCACCGTCAGCGGTGCTCCGAAGGTGCGCGCGATGCAGCTGATCTCGGAGTTGGAAGGCTTCCGTCGCGGCCCCTATGGCGGCGCCGTGCTGTACTCCCTTCCGGATGGGACGATGGACGCCTGCATTGCACTGCGCACGATGGTGATGGCGGACGGGATCGCCTACCTCCAGGCGGGTGCGGGCGTCGTCTTCGATTCGGATCCCGAGGCCGAGCATGAGGAGTGCCTGAAGAAGCTGGCTGCGCTCGAGGCCGCGATCGACCTGGCGGAGGAGGAGTTCACCGCATGAGAGTGTTGATGCTCGATAACTACGACTCGTTCACCTATAACCTCGTTCACCTGTTCGAGGAGTTGGGCGCCGAGGTCGTCACCGTGCGGAATGACGCGATCACCGTTGACGAGGCGCGCGCGGCCGGGTTCGACCGGCTCGTCGTCTCCCCCGGTCCAGGCCGCCCCGAGAATGCTGGCGTCTCGATCGAGCTGATCCGGGCTCTCGGGCCGACGACGCCGACGCTCGGCGTCTGCCTGGGCCACCAGGCCATCGTGGAGGCATTCGGCGGCACGGTGGGTCAGGCAAAGGAGCTCCTGCACGGCAAGGCGAGCACGATCTCGCACGACGGCCTCGGGGTGTACGCAGGCCTCCCCGCCGACATCGAGGTCGGGCGCTACCACTCGCTCGCCGCGCTCACCGTTCCGGCAGAGCTGGCGGTCACGTCGCACACCGCGGACGGCGAGGTGATGGGCGTGCGCCACCACGAGCTTCCGATCGAAGGCGTGCAGTTCCACCCGGAGAGCGTGCTGACGCCGCTCGGGCCGGCGATGGCGAAAAACTTCCTGGAGCTCACGTGATCGTCGGCCCGGCGATCCAGCTGCTGCTCGACGGACGCCACCTCTCGCGCGCCGATGCGCACGCGGTAATGGGCTCGATCATGGACGGGGATGCGACGCCCGCGCAGATCGCCGGCTTCCTCGTCGCCCTGCGCACAAAGGGTGAGACGGCGGACGAGATCGCCGGCTTCGCCGAGGCGATGCGCGAGCACGTGGTCCCGGTCACGCCGCAGCGCTCTCCCGTGGTCGACATCGTCGGCACTGGTGGTGACGGTGCAAACACGTTCAACATCTCCACGGCAGCAGCTCTCGTGGCCGCAACTGCCGGTGCGGCGGTGGCAAAGCACGGCAACCGGGCAGCAAGCTCGCAAGCGGGCTCGGCCGACGTGCTCGAGGAGCTCGGCATCGACATCGAGCAGCCTCCCGAGCGGATCGCACTCTCGATCGACGAGCTTGGCTTCGGCTTCATGTTCGCCCGCGTTCATCATCCCGCCATGCGTCACGTCGCGCCCGTCCGCGAGGAGATCGGCATCCGCACCGTCTTCAACGTGCTGGGACCACTGGCGAACCCTGCAGGCGCGCGCGACGGCGTTTTCGGCGTCTACTCAGCAGAGCTCGCGATGACCTACGCCGAGGCGCTCGCGGAGCTGGGCGCCCGGCGCGCCTTCGTCGTACACGGTGACGGAGGCCTCGACGAGCTCTCGCCGTTCGGCACGAACCTCATCGTGGAGGTCGTCGACGGTGACGTACGCGAATGGGAGCTCGACCCGCGCGAGCTCGGCATCGATCCGACCGATCCCGACTCGCTGCGCGGCGGCTCGGCCGCCGAGAACGCCGCCACTATTCGCGTCGTGCTCGCGGGTGAGCCGGGCGGCCGCCGCGACGCCGTGCTCCTGAACGCCGCGGGCGCCCTTGTCGCAGCGGGGCTCGCCGACGACCTGGCTGAAGGGCTCGGCCTCGGCGCCGAGGCGATCGACTCGGGCGCCGCAACGACCCGCCTCGAAGCCCTTGTTGCCTTCTCCGCCGGAGAATCTGCCTGATGGGACGCTTCGAAGATGCACTCCGCCGCCCCGGTCTCGGTGCGATCGCCGAGATCAAGCGGCGCTCGCCGTCTGCCGGCGACCTGCGCCCCGATGCCGACCCGGCGCTGATCGCGACGGCCTACGCCGAAGCAGGAGCGGCTGCGATCTCGGTGCTCGTCGACGAGCGCTTCGGCGGCACCTGGGACGATCTTCGGGCCGCTCGCGCGGCAACCGCTGCCCCACTCCTCGCCAAGGGGTTCTTCTCGACCGAGGAGCACCTTCGGATTGCGAAGGAAGCAGGCGCCGATGCCGCACTCCTCTTGCTTCGCGACCTCGATGACGCCCAGGCCGCCCGGTTGCTGCAGGTTGCCGCGAGCCTCGGGCTCGACACACTCGTCGAAGCACACGACGCCGACGAGCTCGACCGTGGCATCGCTCTCGGTGCGCCCGTACTCGGCGTCAATGCCCGTGATCTCTCGACGTTCGCGATCGACCGCCGGAAGCAGCTGGAGCTCGTGGCCCGGATTCCCCGCGATCGGATCGTGGTCGCGGAGAGCGGAATCCAGACGCGGGCTCAGGCCGCTGCGGCCGAGCTCGCGGGGGCCGATGCTGTCCTCGTCGGTTCGGCGTTGATGCGCGCTGCCGATCCGGCGGCGAAGCTCAGGGAGCTCCTCTCCCGCCCACTCGTCAAGGTCTGCGGCCTGACCCGCGAGGAGGATGTTGCGGCGGCCTCCGAGGCCGGCGCCGATCTCGCGGGCTTCATCCTCGTCCCCGAGAGCCCACGCGCAGCAGCAACCGTTCTGCCGGTGCCCGACGGGATGCTGTCGG
>JANOUB010000212.1:0-1791 GCA_031416615.1 Thermoleophilia bacterium | reverse complement strand
CTACCGTGTCAGGCGGGCGTCACGGCACCGACCCTGAGCGCGTCGACGCGCTCGAGCCAGGGAGTCGCGCGTAGCTGCTCGAAGGTTTCACGCGCCTCGGCCTGGAGCGGCTCACACTCCTCCGCCCGGCCGGACGCCGCGAGCAGCTCGGCGTGCTCGAGCTGGACGACAGCGAGGTAGAACGGCATCCCGATCTCGCGGAAGAGCGCGGCTGCCTCGGTGAAGCCCTGCTCGGCGTCCGCCAGGTCGCCGTCGCCGGCGAGCCGGGCGCGGAAACGCAACGTCTGCGCCTCATAGAAACGCGTTCTGCGGCCTGGCGGGAGCGCCTCCACCCCGGCCAGCAGCTCTGCGAGCTTGGCGCGGTCGCCGAGCGCCAGTGCGGCTTCCCCGGCGACGACGAACGATTCCTTCACCGTCTCCGCAGCGAAGCCGAAGTCGGCGTTCAGAGAGAACGCGTGCTCTGCCGTCTCGAGCGCCTCGGCAGGGTCACCCTGAGCGAGCAGGAGTCGCGCGTGTGCGCACTGGTAGGCCCCCAACTCCTGGACGTCGGCGGACGCTTCCATGGCCTGGAACCGATCGACGATCCGCCTCGCGTCGTTCAGATTGCCGCGATGTGCGCCAACGGTCGCCTGGAGGAACGGGCCGCCGGAGAAGGCCTGCCGCGACTGCTCCCACTCGTCGGCCGGGAGTTCGGCGAACATAGCGAGCGCCTCGTCCCAGGCGCCGGATGCGACGAACGGGTAGACCTGGCCGAGGAAGGCGAGTTCCCAGTAGCGGCTGCCGACGCGGCGGCTTTGGGCCAGCCCGTCGCGAACGGCGTCGACGGACTCAGTGTAGTGGTCGAGCTGTGCGAGCTGGTCGGCGAGGTTGTACGACGCGCGCAATGCAGCCGAGGGCTTGTCGTGCTGGATCGCCGTCTTGACTGCGAACCGATTCAGGGCAAGACCCTCGTGTCGTCGCCCGCTACTCGTCAGCAAGATGGCCTTCGTCGTCAGCGCCTGCGCCAGCACCTCTGGCAACGCCAGGTTCTCGGCCATCTCCAGTGCGGCCTCGATCCGCTGCATGGCGAGCTCGGCCTGGCCACCGAAGAACAGGAATCGACCGAGCTGCGCGGCCAGCGAGGCGAGGTCAGCGTCCGGCTCGTCCTGCGCAAGCAACTCGAACGACAGGTTCATGCGCTCGAGACCATCCTCGAGCCGTCCAAGATCCCACATCACCTCGGCGAGGCGGGCGGCGACCCTGGCTGCCGCATGCGTTTCGTCCGATCCCTCGTAGAGCTCGATGGCGCGCTCGAAGCAGGCCTTGGCGTCCTCACCGCGTGCGCCGGTCCGCGCCACTGTGCCGGCGCGTTCGTGCAACTCGGCCTGGACGAGCGCGTCGTCACTCAGATCGGCAGCCCGCTCGAACGCCCGCTGCGCCTCTGCCGTCGCCGCCAGCGACGCGGCGCGATCACCGGCGCGGATGAGCATCTCGCGCGCGCGGTCCCGGATCGCGGCGGCGTCGTCTGCGTCGGGTGCTGCCTCCAGCGCGTCGATGAAATGCGCGGCGACGACCTCGACGATCTCGTCCTCGTCGCTTCCAGGCAACGTGAGGAGGAACTCGGCCGTCGCGAGGTGCTTGGCCTTGCGCTCCTTGCGCGAGAGCGTCTCATAGGCGACACGCTTGACGATGTCCTGGAGGAAGGCGTACTGGCCCCGCTCCGGCGAGGTCGGATCTGCCTGGACGGAGAGCACCTCCTTGCGCAGGAGCGAGGCGAGAAGCGGCTCGAGGGCGGCGGCGTCCATGCCGCTG
>JANOUB010000211.1:0-6825 GCA_031416615.1 Thermoleophilia bacterium | reverse complement strand
CCAGGGAGCCCAGATGACGGCGATGCGGAACGCCTCGAAGAACGCGGGCGAGTTGATCGACCGCGTCACCCTGCAGATGAACCGCGCCCGCCAGGCGGAGATCACGCAGGAGATTCTCGAGGTCGTCGGCGGCGCCGAGGCACTCGCGTAGAAGCTGGTCTCCCTCGTCGATGGCCCTGCTACTCCGCACGGCTCCCGGGACGTCTCACCAGAACATGATCGCTGCCGATCTGTCCGCTATCCTCCTGGCGCGATGAGCGGACAGCACGAGGCTTTCGAGGCCGAGGTCGCGGGTGCGGGCGGCGGCGGTGGCATGATCGGCGTCGACGGCGGCCCCGCCGTGGATGTCAAAGCGCGCGGCTACTGGGAGCAGGTGTGGCTGCGCTTCAAGCAGGACCGCATTGCCATCATCGGCGGCATCTTCATCTTCGTGCTCGTGTTCACCGCGTTCGTCGGAGGGCCCATCGCCTCGCGGATACTCGGCCACGGGCCGAACGAGATCTTCGCGAACGGCGTCGACGTGAACACGCTGCAGCCGGTCGGGCCGTTTACCACGATCTCCACGGCGCCGTTCCCAACACCCGCCGGCACGAAGGGCTTCGAGGATACCTTCCTGATCCTCGGCGCGGACGGGCAGCTCGGCCGCGACATGTTCCTTCGAATCCTCTACGGGGCGCAGACGTCCCTCGAGGTCGCGGTGCTTGCGACCCTCTTCGCCGTCTCGGTCGGCGTCCTGCTCGGGCTCCTGGCCGGCTACTTCCGCGGCGGGGTCGACACCGTCGTCTCCCGGCTGACCGAGATCGCGATGGCCTTCCCGGTTCTCCTGTTCATCATCGCCGTTTCCGCCACCGTCGGCCCGCAGTTGAACGGGATCACCTTCGGCTTCCTCGCGCCGGGCGTGTTTACGCTGACGCTGATCTTCGGGCTCTTCGGCTGGTTCTACCCTGCCCGCATCATCCGGGGTCAGGTGCTGTCGCTGCGCGAGAAGGAGTTCATCGAGGCGGCCCGGATGACGGGTGCCGGCGACTGGCGCATCATGCGCTCGCATCTGCTGCCGCACCTCGTCGCGCCGATCATCGTCTACTCGACGCTGATCGTGGCGGGCAACATCGTCGCGGAAGCGGGGCTCTCGTTCCTCGGCCTCGGCATCCAGGCGCCGACGGCCAGCTGGGGCAACCTGCTGTCGGCGGGGCCCGACTACTACCTGACCCAGCCGTGGCTGATGGTCTGGCCCGGCCTGATGATCCTGCTGACAACGCTTGCCTTCAACCTACTCGGCGACGGTCTGCGGGATGCGTTCGACCCGCGCCACACGACCTGACATCGTCCCGGTGTCCCTCTAACTATCCGACCATCCGTGCGTCCTACGCAACAGGTGGAAATCAACCCGTGATCCCGGTAAAGAGATCCGGTCTCACGGAACAACGGAAGGAGTCCGATGTATAAGAAGCTCCTGCTCGCCCTGGGCCTTGCGGCTCTCGGGGCAAGCCTGATGGTGGCGGCTGCCGTCGCCGGCACGTCGAGTTCGACGACTGCCTCGAAGTCGGGGGTCACGAAGGGCGGCACGCTCCGCCTCAACGTGTCGAATACTGACTACGAGTACCTGGATCCTGCACTCGCCTACGACTCGATCGGGTGGGCGACGATCTATGCCGTCAACATGCAGCTGCTGAACTACCCGGACAAGCCTGCTTCGGCGGGCGGCAACCAGCTCGTCCCCGAAGCCGCAACCGCGTTCCCGATCGTCTCCAAGGACGGCAAGACGTACACGTTCACGGTGAAGTCGGGCCTCAAGTTCAGCGACGGCTCGCCCATCACTGCGGCCGCGTTCCAGCGCGCCATCTTCCGCGTCTGCCACCCCGATCAGGGCTCCCCTGCAGTCGCGTTCGCGGGCAACTTCGGCAACTGCACAGCGTTCAACGAGAAGAAGGCCAGCAGCCTGACCGGAATCACGGCCAAGGGGCAGACGCTGACCGTCAAGCTGAACCAGGCCGATCCGACGTTCATCTCCCAGCTCTCGATGCCGTTTTTCGCGGCCGTGAAGCCGGATATGGCGATTGACCCCAAGGGCGCCAACGTCTATCCGTCAGGTGGCCCGTACAAGATCGTGTCGCGTGATCCGGGCCGCGGGCTCGTGCTCGAGCGGAACTCGTTCTACAAGGGCAACCGCCCGGCCAACCCCGACCGGATCGTGGTCACCACGAATACGGACCAGAACCAGAGCCTGCTGCAGGTCAAGAGCGGCGAGGTGAACCACGACCTCGGTGGCGTTCCGGCCGTGCAGAACGGCCCGTTGTCGGAGGAGTTCGGCGTCAACAAGAGCCGCTACTTCGTCAACCCACTCGTCGGCACCGGCTACATCGCGATGAACACCGCGGTGCAGCCGTTCTCGAACGTGAAGGCCCGCCAGGCCGCCAACTGGGCCGTTGACCGGCCGGCACTGCTGCGCACGCGCGGCAAGTTCGGCGGCAAGCGCACAGATCAGATCCTGCCGCCCGCACTCCCGGGCTTCAAGCAGGCTGATCTCTACCCGCTCAAGGGCGCGAACCCGACGAAGGCGAAGTCGATCTTCGGCGGTGGTGGCGACATCGACTTCCTGCACACGACGTCCGCGGCTGCGGTCAACTACGCGCAGATCGCGAAGTACAACCTCGAGCAGGCGGGCTTCAAGGTCACCCTGAAGCCGCAGCCGTTCGGTGTCGCGATCAAGACGATGGGCACGAAGGGCACCGACGTCGACATGTTCGCAATCGGCTGGATCGCGGACTACTTCGATCCGTTCGACTTCATCAACGTGCTCATGGACGGCAACAACATCCAGGACGCGAACAACAACAACTACGCGTACTTCAACGACCCGAAGTACAACGCGGCGATGAAGGCTGCCGCGAAGCTGACGGGCGAGGCGCGCTTCAAGGCGTACGGCGACCTTGACGTGGACATCTCGAAGAACGCGGCCCCGTGGGTGTCAGTGTTCAACTTCACCTCGCGTGACTTCATCAGCGCGAAGACGGAGAACTACATCTACCACCCCGTGTACGGACACCCGATCATTAACGCCTTCGCGATCAAGAAGTAGCGAGAGCAGCACGTAGCGAAGGGAGTGGGACGGGCCACGGCGCCCGTCCCGCTCCCGTCGTCTTTCCGTCCGTCTCCAGGTCGCTATACACTCCAGCCCCGATGGCCCGCTACCTCGTCAGACGCGTCCTCTGGGCGCTCTTCCTGTTCCTCGCGGTGACGGTTGTCACCTACGTGATCTTCTTCGTTACGCCGGCCGATCCGGCGCGCCTCGCGGCTGGCCAGGGTGCGACGCCGGCGCAGGTACAGGAGGTCGCCCAGAAGCTGCACCTGAACGACCCGCTGTGGAAGCAGTACGGCCTCTTCCTCAAGCAGCTCGTGGTCGACCAGTCGCTCGGCGAGTCGTTCGTCAACAGGCGTGACGTGAACGACATCGTGCTCGCCGCGGCCCCCGTGACGGCATCGCTCGTGTTCGGCGGCGCGATCTTCTGGCTGCTGATCTCACTGCCGATCGGGATCATCTCGGCGGTCAGGCCACGCTCTCTGATCGACAGAGCCGGAATGGTGTTCGTGCTCATCGGCGTGTCGGCGCACCCGGTCTGGATCGGGCTCATCTTCGCCTATTTTTTCGGCTACAAGTGGGGCATCACCCCGATCACCGGCTACTGCGACTTCATCAACCCGTCCCTCGGGGCAGCATGCGGCGGGCCTGTGCAATGGGCGTATCACATGGTCCTCCCGTGGCTGACCTTCATGATCCTGTTCGCCGCGCTGTACGTGCGGCTGATCCGTGCGAACGTGATGGAGACGATGAACGAGGACTTCGTGCGCACCGCGCGTGCGAAGGGCGCCCCGGAGGGGCAGGTGATGCGCTCACACATCCTGCGCAACAGCTTGCTCCCCGTGATCACGATCCTGGGCATGGACATGGGGCTCGCCCTCGGAGGCGCCATCTTCACCGAGTCGATCTACAGCCTGCCCGGGCTCGGCCGGCAGATCCTCGTCAGCTACGAGAACTTCGATCTGCCGGTAATCCTCGGCATCACTGTGTTCGCGACGATCTGCATCATCATCTTCAACCTGATCGTCGACATCGTCTACGCCTGGTTCGACCCCAGGATACGTCTCAGCTGATGGCGCTCCTCGAGGTTCGCGATCTTCGCACCAGCTTCAAGACGGACGACGGCATCGTCCGTGCGGTGGACGTCGTCTCGTTCACGGTCGACCGCAACCAGACGCTCGGGATCGTGGGTGAGTCCGGTTGCGGCAAGAGCGTCACGTCACTCACGATCATGGGCTTGAACAATCCGCGCAACACGACGTCGAGCGGCGAGGCGGTGTTCGACGGCGAAAACCTGCTAGCGGCGAGCCCGGCACGCCTGCGGGAGCTGCGCGGGTTGAAGATTGCGATGATCTTCCAGGATCCGATGACGTCGTTGAACCCGGTCAAGTCAATCGGCTGGCAGCTCGTTGAAGCGGTGCTGCTTCACAACGACGTCTCAAAGAAGGAGGCGCGCGACCGCGCCCTGACCGCGCTCGGGGAGGTCGGGATCCCGAAGCCCGACAAGCGGATCGACGACTACGCGCACCAGTTCTCTGGCGGCATGCGGCAGCGGGTGATGATCGCGATGGCGCTGATCAACGAGCCCGACCTGCTGATTGCAGACGAGCCGACGACAGCGCTCGACGTGACGACGCAGGCGCAGATCCTCGAGTTGATGCGCGTGCTCCAGGAGGAGCGCGGCACGGCGATCATCATGATCACGCACGACCTCGGGGTCGTTGCCGAGGTCGCCGACGACGTGGTCGTGATGTACGCAGGTCGGGTGGTCGAAGAGGCCTCCGTCGACCAGATTTACACGGCGCCGCGGCATCCGTACACGTGGGGGTTGTTGGGCTCGCTGCCGCGCATGGACATCGAGACCGATCGCCTCGTACAGGTACCGGGACAGCCGCCGTCGCTGCTCAATCCGCCGGCCGGCTGCCGTTTCAACCCGCGCTGCTCCTACACGATGAATCGGTGCCGCGTCGAGATGCCGGAGCTCAGGCCGTCGCCGCAGTCGCCCGGCCACAAGGACGCCTGCTTCCTCGATGAGGCGACCAAGACACGCGAGCCAGGGCGCCTTCTCGTAGGCACCGGGACGGGGGCGGCATGAGCGACGACCTGCTTGTTGTCGAGCGCCTCCAGAAGTACTTTCCGGTCACCCAGGGGATCATCTTTCAGAAGCAGGTTGCGGCTGTGCAGGCGGTCGACGGCGTGAGCTTCACGATCCGTCGCGGCGAGACGCTCGGCGTCGTCGGCGAGTCCGGGTGCGGCAAGTCGACGATGGCGCGCTGCGTCGCCCGCCTGCTCGACCCGACCGGCGGCAAGATCGTCTTTGACGGGCTCGATATCACGAAGCTCTCCCGTGCCGAGATGCGCCCCGTGCGCCGCGACATGATGATGGTTTTCCAGGATCCGTACGCGTCGCTGAACGCACGCAAGCGTGTCGGCTTCATCGTCGGCGAGCCACTCGAGGTGCACGGCATCGGCACGGACGCCGAGCGCAAGCGACGGGTCCAGGAGTTGCTCGAGATCGTGGGTCTCAACCCGGAGCACTACAACCGCTTCCCGCACGAGTTCTCGGGCGGCCAACGCCAGCGGATCGGGGTCGCCCGAGCTCTCGCCGCAAACCCGAAGCTGATCATCTGCGACGAGCCGGTCTCGGCACTCGATGTCTCTGTACAGGCACAGATCCTGAACCTGCTCAAGGACCTACAGAAGGAGTTCGGCCTCACATACCTGTTCATCGCGCACGATCTCAACGTCGTGCGCCATATCTCGGACCGGGTTCTCGTGATGTACCTCGGCAAGGTGGCGGAGGTCGGGAAGGGCAGGGCGCTCTACGACGAGCCGAAGCATCCGTACACCGGCGCCCTGCTCTCGGCCGTGCCTATCCCGAACCCGCAACTCGGTCGCCGCCGCAAGGCGATCGTGCTCGAGGGCGATGTGCCGAACCCGATCAATCCACCATCAGGCTGCCGTTTCCACCCGCGCTGTCCGCGTTACGTCGCCGGCACCTGCGACGTGAACGAGCCCGAGTTGCGGAGCTATGGCGACGGCCACGAGGCCGCCTGCCACTTCCCGCTCGAGCGGTGGCCGATGACCGTGGAGCAGATCCGCCGTCCCGCGGACGCTGTCGTTGCGTCGTAACGTCCTCGTTGCGGCCGGACGCCGCTTTCTCATGCTGCTCGGAGGGATCAGCGCCGTGATCGTCGCCGGCGGCCTCGTGCTCGCCGCGCTCGGCGCTGCCTCGCCGGATCGAGCCATCTCGCTCGGGTTCTACGGCGTGGGCGCGTTCCTCTCGATCGGCGGCTTCCTCCTCGGCAATCGCGGGCCGTACCGGTCCGGTAGCGCCAGGGGCGAACGATTCGGCAGAAGCCTAGAGCGCGCCACGCCCGACGACACGCGCGCGTCGGTCAACATGGCCGTCCTTCTCACCGTGCTCGGCCTCCTCCTGCTCGCGATCGGCGTCACAATCGATAGTCGATTCGAATTGGTCTGAGCCTGGATCCACCGTTTTGCGTGATCGCGAGGCGCTCGTCCGGGTCGTCAGGACGTGCGGGGATGGTGTGATGCAGGCCCGGAGCCTTCATCACTCCTTTCCCGCGCGGAGCGCACCGTCCGGGTGGGGCCACCCCGAAGGAGAAGAAACGGGCCCACCCCGGACGGGGAGCGGCCTGGCGAGCCGGACGAGATGCAACGCCCGCGCAAAACGGTGGATCCAGGCTAAGGCGAGGCAGGGACATCCTCCAGCATGTGGCGCC
>JANOUB010000210.1:0-2304 GCA_031416615.1 Thermoleophilia bacterium | reverse complement strand
TCAAAGCGCTGACGAAGCCGACCCCCGCCTCGCTCAACGCGGTCGCGTGCGCCTGGGTGAGCATGCCGCGGTCGCCGACGACGACGACATCCTCGATCCCGAAGCGCTCCCGGATCAGCGAGACCGCGCCCGCCAGCGTCTGCTGATCCTGCATCGAGCCCGGATGGACGCAGATCGCGACGGGGCGGCCCTCAGGCGAGCAGGTCAGGCCGTAATTGACCTGGAGCATGCCCTTCTTGCCGTCACGCGAGTAGCCAAGCGACGCGAGCGGGCAGCAGCGCCCCTCCACGTAACTCGAGGAGAGGTCGTAGAGCATGAACCCCTCGCCGGCCAAATGGCGTTTCGCGAGCGTCTTCTCGATCCGCTCCTGGCGCGCGAGCAGCCAATCCATCGCGGCCAAAAGCTCGGCCTCCTTGACCTCGCCCAGATCGAGCTCGGAGGCGAGCGTCGTCTGCCTGAAACGGCGGGTCGCCGACAGCTTCGACCCCGGCCCGATCAGCCGTTGCACCACCATCGCGACGACCAAATCACGCTCCCGGCAGCGCTGACGGCAGACCAGCCGCTCCAGATCGAGGTCGCGCAGCACCCCCAACACCGCGGCCACATGCCCATGAGGCAGCGAACGCTCGATCTCAAACGCCTCCTCGAAGTCGACCAGTCTGCGGCCCGCCAGCATCGCCCGGATCGCGTCGATCACCTGCTCAGGAAGGTGCGAGAGGTTGCCGAGATTCTCGTGGCGCACCTTGCCGCCCTCCCGATAGGAGCGACGCAACAGTTGCGAGACGTAAACCCGGTCGCCCTTGCCCTTCGTCCTTATTGTGGCTACGTGAACTGAACCACCACGCTTAGGCATACACAGAACAATAGCCGAACAATCGGACAGACACAACCATGACTTTGGCTACAACAACCCGCCAAAAGAAAGCCCGAACGACTCCACCAAGCCAGATCCGGCCTCAACAGGCCAAAAACTTCCGCCTAGGCTCGGCTGCTTCCTCGGCCGGCGGTGAGCGTCAAGTCCGCGAGCCACTCCGCCTGCCCGCCTGTCAACGGCCGTTCGAGCTTCCACTTCCAGTTGTGGCCGTCGACCGTGCCGGGCCGGTTCATCTGCGCCTCACTGCCGAGCCCGAGCAGATCCTGGGCGGGGATGATCACGAGCTCGTTCTCGACGGCGAGCACATTCTGCAGCAGCGCCCGATGCTCGTCTGCCGTGGACGCCGCTCCGGCGGCGAGCTGCGGCTGGTTCTCCCTGCCCCAGCGCTGCCACCAGCCGGCAAGCGTGTCCGAGTCGTGGGTGGAGGTGTACAGCACCGAGTCGGTGCGCCAGTCGAGTTCCGCGATCCGGGCGATGACGTTCATACCCGGCACGCCGAGCGCCTCGCGCAGTTCGATCACGTCCGGCGTGATGTGACCGAGATCCTCGAGGATCAGCGGCAGGCCGCCCAACCGCTCGTGCGCCGCGTCGAAGAACGCCATCCCCGGGCCCTCACCCCAGAAGCCGTTCACCGGATCCTCCTCGTCGAGCGGCAGTTTCCAGAACGCGACAAGCCCGCGGAAATGGTCGATGCGTACCAGGTCGAACAACTCCAGCTGCCGCTCGAGCCGTGCCAGCCACCAGGCGTAGCCGTCGGCAGCGTGGGCCGGCCAGTCGAACACCGGCATGCCCCAGCGTTGGCCCTCCGGATGGTTTCGCGACGGCGCTGCGCCGGCAGCCACCGAGCGGTCGAAGAGATTCGGATGCGTCGCGACATCGCACGAGTCGCCCGCGACATACAGCGGGATGTCTCCGATCAGCCGGATCCCGCGGACGTTCGCGTACCGCTTCAATGCGAGCCATTCCCGCTGAAAGCGCGTCTGAGCCTGCCGCTCAGGCTTGCCTGCGCAGCGCACCCATTCGTCGAGCCAGCTGCCTTGCGGTACCCCGCCGGGGCCCTCACCGCTGTCATAGTGCTCCGACGCCGGAGAGGCAAGCAGCCCCCGGTGGCCGGCGAATGCAGATCGGGACGAGTAGGGCGAGCCCAGCTTGTCGGGGATGTTCAGCGGCAGCAGTTGCCACCATGCCTGGCCCGCCTCGACGAGCCAGTCGACGAATCGGTATGCCTCCTCGTCGAGCCTGCCGGAGGGAAGAGAGGTGACGTGGAGCAGCACGCCGCTCGAGCGCCCGGGAACCGGCACGAACGTCTAGCGCCCGAGGGCCTGGGCGATCGCGGCGACGTGCTCGGGGGTTGAGCCGCAGCACCCGCCGACGATCCGCACGCCCTGCTCCACGTAGCGTGCGACGTGCTCTGCGAGCATCTCCGGTCC
>JANOUB010000209.1:0-8487 GCA_031416615.1 Thermoleophilia bacterium | reverse complement strand
TGCCGCTCGGAGCCGAGCGCACCTATCGTTTCCTCGATTACTTCTTCCTGCCGGACACGGACGAGCAGTGGATCGCCGACTACCTCGAGCTCGACAACCAGGTCGGCGCCGAGGATCGCGTGCTCGTCGAGCGGGTCCAGGTGGGCATGCGCTCGGGCATGATCACGGAGGGCGCGTTGATGCCGGAGTCCGAGCGGTTGATCGCCCACTTCGAGCGTCTGCTCGTGGACGCGCTGGGCGCGGAGCGGTAGAGGCCCTCTAAGAACTCGAATCGTGCTAGCTCCGCTCACCGGTCAGAGACCTCGATCGCCTGCGGCTCTGGCACGATTCACCTGATGCCTACCCGCAGCCTCACTGCAGATCCGCGGCTTCTCAACCGCGAGCTGTCGTGGCTCGAGTTCAACGCGCGCGTGCTCGACCTCGCCTCCGATGAGACGCAGCCGCTGCTCGAGCGCGTCAGGTTCTGCTCGATCTTCTCGGCGAACCTCGACGAGTTCTTCATGGTGCGCGTGGCGGGTCTGATGGGACAGGAGGCGGCGGGTTTCGCTGTGCGCTCCGCCGACGGGATGACCCCCGCGCAGGCCCTCTCGGGCATCAGAGCCCGCGTCACCGAGCTGGCGACACGCCAGGCAAAGCTCTGGACGCGCGAACTTCAACCCGCACTCGCCGCCGAGGGCATCGAGATCGGGACGATCGAAGAATGCACGTCGACGGAGCTACAGCGGCTCGAGGAGGTATTCACACGTGACATCTATCCGGTGCTGACGCCGCTCGCGGTCGGCTCGGGCCAGCAGTTCCCGTATATCTCCGGACTGTCCCTCTCTCTTGGCGTGCTGGCCGTCGACCCGGACACTGCGGAGGAGCGGTTCGCCCGCGTCAAGGTGCCGGAAGGGCTCGACCGGTTCGTCGATGCGGGCAAGCGGCTCGTGCCTCTCGAGTCGGTCATCGCCCACTTCCTGCCATCGCTCTTCCCCGGGATGGAGATCGCCGAACGGGCGGTGTTCCGGGTCACCCGCGACGCCGATTTCGAGGTGTCGGACGACGCCGACGATCTCCTCGAAGCGGTCGAGTCAGAGCTCAGGCGCCGCCGCTTCGGCGACGTGGTCCGGATCGAGGTGTCTGCCTCGGCGTCGCCGGGGATGCTGGATCGGCTCCGGGACGGCCTCGACGCTCGCGTCGACGCGATGTACGAGATCGCGGGCCTACTCGACCTCGCCGATCTGATGCAGCTCACACGCCTCGACCGCCCCGAGCTGAAGGACGAGCCTTGGGTGCCCATCACCCAGCCGCGCCTCGCCCGCGCGAAGGATGCTGGGCGGCTTTTCGACGAGATCCGCCGGGGCGACCTACTCGTCCAGCAGCCCTACGAGTCCTTCAGGACGAGTTTCGAGGCTTTCGCGGCCGCGGGGGCAGCCGACAAGGACGTGATCGCAATGAAGACGGCGGTCTATCGCACCTCGGACGACAGTGCCCTCGTGTCGGCCCTGATCGACTGTGCCGAGCAGGGCAAGCAGGCCGTCTGCCTCGTCGAGTTGAAAGCCCGGTTCGACGAGCGGCGGAATATCGAATGGTCGCGTGAGCTCGAGCAGGCGGGCGTGCATGTCGTTCACGGCTTTTCCGACATGAAGATCCACGCGAAGATGACCCTGGTCGTCCGCCGGGAGGCGGAAGGCCTGCGGCGCTACGTCCACATCGGCACCGGCAACTACCACGCCTCGACGGCGCGCCACTACGAGGACGTGGGAATCTTCACGGCCGACGAGGAGATCGCGGCAGATGTCGCCGACCTGTTCAACTACGTGACCGGATTCGGCCGCCCCCAGCGCTTTCGCAAGCTGCTCGTGGCACCGTTCGAGATGAGGAAACGGCTCGTGGCAGAAATCCGTGCCGTCGCAGCCGCCGCAAAGGCGGGCGAGCCCGCCCGGATCCGGCTGAAACTCAACAACCTCGTCGACCCCACCCTGATTGACGAGCTCTACGCGGCGTCTGCCGCAGGTGCCCGGGTGGATATCTGCGCCCGGTCGGTGTGCATGCTCCAGCCAGGAGTTGAAGGGCTCTCGGAGAACATCTGTGTCCGCTCGATCCTGGGGCGATTCCTCGAGCACAGCCGCATCTACTCATTCGAGGCTGGGGCCAAGACGTCGGTGTTCATCGGCAGCGCCGACCTGATGCCACGTAATCTCGATCACCGGGTCGAGGTGCTCGTGCCGATCGAGAACGCACGCGCCCGGCAGGAGCTCCAGGCCGTCCTCGACAGTGTCTTTGCCGACGACGTCCACGCGTGGACGCTCGGGAGCGACGGCTCGTGGTCGCCCGTCAGGAAAGGGAAGGCCGCGAAGCCCGTCGACCACCAGGCGGCGATGATGCGACGCGCCCAGCTGCGGGCCCGGCGACAGACGGACGGCCGGGCACGGAAGTAGTCACCCTGGCCCGTCCGGCCTCGGCGCCACAATCGGTACCTGATGCGCGTCGCGGTGATCGATGTCGGCTCCAACACGGCGCGCCTCCTCGTCGCGACGGTTGACTCCGACGGAACGGTGGTGCCGGTCGCCGCGGAGCGCAACTACCTGCGCCTCGGCGCCGAGATCGCGCGGGCCGGAACGCTAGGTAAGAAGAAGATCGCGGCGACGGCCGACATCTGCGGCGCCTATGCCCGCCAAGCCGTTGCGCTCGGCGCCGACCACTCGACGGTGATTGTCACCGCACCGGGCCGTCAGGGCGCCTCGGCCGCTGCGTTGACGGCCGCTCTGGGTACGGCAACCGGCCTCCCGGTTCGCGTTCTGACCGCCGAGGGCGAGGGCCGCCTCGCCTGGGACGGTGCCGTCGCGAGGGCGACAGGCGAGCTACCGGAAGTTGTCGCAGTCGTCGATGTCGGCGGTGGCTCGACCGAGGTGGCCGTCGGCACGCCGCTGCTCGGCGCCACCTGGATCCGCTCCGCCGACCTCGGCTCGCTGCGGTTGACCCGCGCTTACCTGCACGACGATCCACCGACCGCCCCGCAGATAGCTGCTGCCGCTGACGCCGTCGCCGCCGCGTTTGCCGGCATGAGACCCCCTGCGCCGGACGTCGCATTCGCCGTTGGCGGCAGCGCCCGGGCGGTCGCGAAGATCGTCGGCCGCCGCTTCGGCGCGGTCGACCTCGACGAAGCGGTGAAGATCCTCTCGCGCCGTCCGGCAGCCAAGGCAGCGCGCACGTTCGGGATCGACGCCCAGCGCGCCGAGACGCTGCTCGCCGGTGCCCTGCTCCTCGCCGGTGCCAGCCGGGTGCTCGGTACATCACTCGAGCTGGGGCGCGGCGGCTTGCGGGAAGGCGCGGCGCTCGAGCTCGCGGCGCGCGAAACCGCACAGGCCGCTTGAGCTACTCCCCCGCTGAGCCGCTCCGCCCTCGCCGGAAGCGTTTTCCCGGGGGAAGTAGCTAGGACTGCCAGGACTTCCAGAGCGCAGCGTAGGCGCCGTCGTTCGCGAGGAGCTCGTCGTGCGTGCCGAGCTCGTGCAGGAGACCGTTTTCGACGACGGCGACGCGGTCGGCGTCGTGGGCTGTGTGCAGTCGATGGGCGATCGCGACTACGGTGCGTCCCGAGAGCACCGACGCGAGCGAGCGCTCGAGGTGGCGAGCCGCACGCGGATCGAGCAGCGAGGTGGCCTCGTCCAGTACGAGGGTGTGAGGATCGGCGAGCACGAGCCGCGCGAGGGCAAGCTGTTGGGTCTGAGCCGGAGTGAGCGACGCACCGCCGGCGCCGACGGCCGTCTCGAGCCCCTCGGGTAGCGTCTCCACCCACGCGGTCGCGTCGACGGCGTCGAGGGCCGAGGTGAGCTCTGCGTCGGAAGAACCCGCACGCGCGAGACGCAGATTGTCCGCGAGCGTGCCGACGAACACGTGCTGCTCCTGTGTCACGAGCGCAACCTCGCGGCGGAGCGTCTCGAGCTCGAGATCGACGAGCGGCACGCCACCGACCTCGACGGAGCCCGTGCGAGGAGGGTGGATGCCGGCGAGCAGGCGACCGAGCGTCGATTTGCCCGCGCCGGACGGGCCCACCACGGCGATCCGTTCGCCGGGCTGGAGGTCGAGCTCGATCCCGTGCAACACGTCGCGACCGGGAACGTACGCATAGCGCACGTCGTGGGCGCGCAGCCACTCGTCGCTGGGCTCCTCTCCCGTCGCCTGTCGATCGGCAGGGACATCGGCGATGCCGACGAGCCGCGCGAACGACGCCCCGCCCACCTGGACCTCGTCAAGCCACGAGAGCAGCCGGTCGACCGGATCGGCGAGCTGCTGAATGTAGAGCACGACCGTCGTGACCTCGCCGATCGAGGCGTAGTCGGCCGAGACGAGCCAGCCGCCCCACGCGAGGGCCGCGACGACCGGGAGCACATAGGCGACGTCCACCGTCGGGAACCAGATCGTCCGCAGACGAAGCGTGAATCGCTCGGAGCGGTACGCGTCCGCCAGGTTCGCGTCGATCCGGCGGGCGCGCTCGCCGGACAGGCCGAGGGCCTCGACGGTGCGGCCACCGTCGACCGTCTCGGCGGTCGTGCCGGCGAGCGAGGCATACGCGGCACGCTCCCAGAGGTAGCCACCGGGGGCGTAGCGGAGGTACCAGCGAGTGCCGACGAGCAGGATCGGTACGCCGACGATGCAGGGCAGCGCCGCGATCGGGCTCACCCAGAGGGCAGCTGCGACAACGAGCAGCGCAGTCACACACGCGATCGAGGTCTCGGGGATCGCAAACCGGATCGTCCGGGCGAGCGCATCGACGTCGGCGGTCGTGCGCGAGACGAGGTCGCCGATCCCGGCCCGCTCGACCGTCGAGAGGGGCAGCGAGAGGACCCGGCGCATGAAGTCCTCGCGCAGCTCGGCGAACATCTGCTCGGAGAGAACGAACGAGGCGCGGCGGGCGAAGAAGGTCAGGACGGTCTGGGCGACGAGGAAGACGGCGAGGATCAGTACCACGCGGTCGATCCGCACGGTGTCGATACCGGTCTGGAGCCCCTGGACGAGTGAGCCGAGGAGCGGCGGGCCGACGAGGCCTGTCGCGGCGGCAAAGCCGTGCAGGACGAGGACGCCGAGCATTGCGCGCCGGTGGCGGCCGGCGAGCTCGGCGGCCTGGCGACGCATCTCGGCTTTACCCGCGATCGGCAGAAGCGTGCTCATGCCGCGGTGACAGAGGTGACAGGCTTCGGCCTGTCTCCTGGGTTGAAAACGCCCCTCACACCGATTCGCCTCGCGTGACGACGTCCCGGTACAGGGCATTAGAGCGCAGCAGCTCCCGGTGGGTCCCGGTAGCCCGCACGCGCCCCTCGGCGATGAGCACAACCGTATCGGCCCGGTCGAGCACGAGAGGGCTCGTCGTCACGACGACCGTCGTCCGACCGGCCCGCGCATCGTGGAGCTGGGTCGCGATCCGGGCCTCCGTGTGGGCGTCGACCGCGCTCGTCGGCTCGACGAGCACCAGGATCTCCGGATTCCCGAGGAGTGCCCGGGCGAGCACGAGTCGCTGCCGCTGACCTCCGGAGAACGAGCGGCCTCGCTCGTCGACGAGCTCGTCGAGACCGTCCGGCAGCGCAGCGATCACGTCCTCGGCCGCAGCCACCTCGATCGCGGCGAGGATCTCGTCGTCGCTCGCCCGTGACCACGGGTCGAGCTCGTTCCGGAGGGTGCCCGAGAAGATCAGGGGATCGGGCTCGCTGACGAGGACGCGCCGCCGCACGACCTCGAGCGGGAGCCGATCGAGCGGTGTGTCGCCGAGCATGACGCCGGATGTCTCGACGAGTCGCCCGAGCCTGTCGGCGAGCTCGCTCGTTTCTTCAGGCGAGGCCGACACGAGGCAGGTCAGCGCGCCGGGCTCGATCGCGAGGCCGGAGCGGGGGTCGACGAGCGGAACGCCTCCCGGCGGCTCGGGCAGCGGGTCGGCGGGCTCGTCGACGGTACGCTCGACGGCTAGCACGGTGAGCATCCGGCGGGCGCCGACGAGAGCTCGCGTGACCTTCTCCACTGCCTCCGCCGCTGTCCGCAGCGGGATCACGAGAAACCCTGCGTACCCGTAGAACGCGACGAGCTCGCCCACATTGATCTGGCCGGACGCGGCGAGATGCGCGCCGAGCCACGTAACGAGCACGACAAAGAGCCCCGGGAGCAGCACCTGGGCGGCATCGAGGGTCGATTGCGGCGTCGCGACCCGGACGCCGGCGACGCGAACGTACTCGGAGCGCTGCCGGTACCGGTCGAAGAAAGCCTGCTCTCCACCGATACCCCGCAGGACGCGAAGGCCGGCGGCGGTGTCGGCACCGAGAGCGGTCAGCAGGCCTACCTCCTCCCGCTGCTCCCGTTGGCGCGCCTGGAGCGGTTTGATCACACCGCCGAGCGAGAGCACGAGCAGTGGCAAGCCCAACAGGACGACGAGGCCGAGTGTGATGGACGTGGCGAGCAGGATGGCTGCGACCACGATGTACGAGACGATCCCGCCCACGAGCCTTGCGAGGATCTCGAACGCGCCGCCGGCCCGTAGCGCGTCGTTGCTGACCGTCGCCACGACCTCGCCGGTCGAGAGCCTCGCCCGTACCGCATCACCCGAGCGGGCAGCGTGGTGCCCGACGACCTGGGCGAGCCGGAACGACGCCTGCAGCCAGTTCTGGACGGCGAAGCGGTGACGCATCACGCCGGCCGCGGCCTGAACGACCCCCAGCACAGCCAGCAACGCGCAGAAGCGCAAGAGAGCATCGTGCCGGCCATCGACGACTCCCTGCTGGATCGCCTGGCCGATCGCGTAGGGCATCAGTGCCTGCGCCACCATCCAGACGATCCCGAAGCCGATCGCTGCAGCGAGCGTCCCGGTCTGATGACGCCCCACCCAGAGGAGAAGCCTGACGGGCGAGCGCGTGTCCGGTCGCCCCGGATCGGCGACCGGGAGCTCGATCACGGTCGAACGAGCGGCTTGTACGCGATGCGGTGCGGCTCGAGCGCTTCGGGGCCGCGCGTCTCGACCACCCAGTCGTGGTATTCGGCGTAGCTGCCCTCGAACCAGGTCACCTGCGAGTCGCCCTCGAAGGCAAGGATGTGCGTCGCGATCCGGTCGAGGAACCAGCGGTCATGGGTGATCACGACGGCGCAGCCGGCAAAGTCGAGCAGGGCGTCTTCGAGAGCGCGCAGCGTGTCCACGTCGAGGTCGTTGGTGGGCTCGTCGAGCAGGAGCACGTTGCCGCCCGACTTGAGGAGCTTGGCGAGATGGACGCGGTTCCGCTCTCCGCCGGAGAGGTCTTTGACGAGCTTCTGCTGGTCGCCACCACGGAAGTTGAACCACGCCGTGTACTGGCGGGAGTTCACCTCGCGCTTGCCGAGGAGAACGATGTCCTGGTTCTCGGAGATCTCCTTCCACACCGTGTTCTGCGGGTTGAGGGAGTCCCGTGACTGATCGACGTAGGCGAGCTGCACCGTGTCACCCACCCGGAGCTCGCCGCCATCCGGCTGCTCCTCACCCGCGATCATCCGGAAGAGCGTCGTCTTGCCGGCGCCGTTCGGCCCGATCACGCCGACGATGCCACCGGGAGGCAACGAGAAGGTCAAGTCCTCGACGAGCAGCCGGTCGCCGAAACCCTTCGCCACGTGCGCCGCATCGACGACCAGATCGCCGAGGCGCGGGCCCGCCGGAATGTGGATCTCGACGCCGTCGACCTTGAACGTCTCGTCGTCGGCGAGCAGCTTCTCATAGGAGGAGATGCGCGCCTTCGACTTCGCGTGCCGCGCCCGCGGGCTCATGCGCACCCATTCGAGCTCGCGCGCGAGCGTCCGGCGACGGGCCGATTCGGTCTTCTCCTCCACCGCGAGGCGAGCCTGCTTCTGCTCCAGCCACGACGAGTAGTTCCCTTCGAAGGGCAGCCCCTTGCCGCGGTCGAGCTCGAGAATCCAACCGGCGACGTTGTCGAGGAAGTAGCGGTCGTGGGTGACGGCCATCACCGTGCCCTTGTAGTCCTCGAGAAACCGTTCCAGCCAGGCGACCGACTCGGCGTCGAGGTGGTTCGTCGGCTCGTCGAGCAGGAGGAGATCCGGCGAGGAGAGGAGCAGCCGGCAAAGGGCGACCCGACGGCGCTCGCCGCCCGACAGGGTCGTGACGTCTCGGTCACCCTCGGGTAGGCGCAGCGCGTCCATGGCGCGGTCGAGAGCGGCGTCGAGGCCCCACGCATCGTGGCGGTCGATCTGCTCCTGCACGGTCGCCTGCTCGGCGAGGAGTGCGTCGAAGTCGGCGTCGGGCTCGGCGAAGGCAGCCGAGACAGCGTTGAAGCGGTCGAGCAGGTCACGGAGCGCGCGCACCCCGTCCTCGACGTTGCCGCGCACATCCTTGGCCGGGTCGAGCTCGGGCTCCTGCTGCAGAAAGCCGACCGTGGCGCTCGGGTGCAGCTCGGCGATGCCGGACGACGGCTCCTCGAGGCCGGCCATGATCCGCATCAGCGTCGACTTGCCGGCCCCGTTCGGGCCGAGCACGCCGATCTTCGC
>JANOUB010000208.1:0-16614 GCA_031416615.1 Thermoleophilia bacterium | reverse complement strand
GGCTGGCGTCAGCAAGACCGTGAAGACCAACGCGCAGGGCATCGCACGGATCACGATCAGGCCGTCGAAGCCGGGGATCATCAAGGTCGAGATCCGGGGCACCAAGGCGTGCAACACGCAGCGGATCGGCGTGGTCGGCGTCTTCGAGCCGCCCGTTACCGGCTAAACCCGGCCGCGACACACGGAATGCAAGGCGACGCCTCCGGGAGACCGGGGGCGTCGCCGTTTCATCTGTGCAGCGCGCGGGGTGTCTCCCTAGCTCGTTCGGGAGACACCCCGACTCTCCATCGTGTTAGAGGTATGTGAACCACTCGGATGAGGCATAGGCGACCCCCGAAAAGGTGACTATCCTTCGCTCAGGGATGCGCGGAGGAAGCCCGCTCTTCCCGACGAACCGGATCACTCTCATGACCAGAACCCTTCACATCATGCTCAAGGTCACCGTCGCCGCAGTCGCGGCTCTCGCATTTCCGACTGCGGCCCTCGCGGTCAGCCAGTCCCCGCCGAAGCCCGTCGTCGGCTCCGGCACGATCAACGTGCCGACGCTCCTCGTCCGCAACGCTCCGAGCGGCAGTGCCCGCGTCATTGCCAGGCTCAGCGAGTTTCGGCCGCAGGACTACAGGCCACGGTATGTGATGGCCGTTGCAGTGAAGAAGGGAAAGCAGGGCAAGCCCGCCTGGTACAAGATCAGTGTTCCGGGGCGCCCGAACGGCCGCACCGGCTGGGTGCCGGCAAATCAGGTCACGATTCGCAGTGTGCCGTGGCAGGTCGTCGTGTTCCGCGGCTCTCGCGTGGTGCAGCTCTGGAAGAAGGACCAGCTCGTCCATACGAGCAAGGTCGCGGTCGGCGCACCCGGGATGGAGACGCCGACGGGGCTCTACTACGTGACCGTGCGCTTCCGTCCGGTGAAGGTGCCGTTCCTCGGGTCGTTCGCCTTCGAGCTGAGCGCCTACTCGAAGCTCTCGGAATGGCCAGGCGGCGGTGTCGTCGGACTCCACGGCACGACCGCGCCACAGCTGCTCGGGCAGGCCGTCTCCCACGGCTGCATCCGGATCTCCAACGAGTCCGCGAACTTCCTTCGGGATCGCATCCCGCTCGGCACGCCGATCCGCGTCCTCGCAAGCTGATCCTGCGTAGCTCGCGGTGGAAGAGCATACCGCGAGCTACGCAGGATTCTTCTGTTTGCAGATCTGGGCTGCGCCTGCGATCGCGAAGATCCCTGAAGAGGCCGGCAAGTCGGCCTGTTTCTTCCTGCGAGATCACGAACCAGGATGGATCCAGGTTTAGCCGGACTCCTGGGTTGCTGCGGCCGAAGAAGCTAGAGGCTCGAGGCTTCGAAGGCGTACGGTATGGGGGCGCCGCCCGCCAGTGTGCGCTGCGCGCCCGGTGAGGCGCTCAGGCGCTTGACGCCGAACCCGCGATCCTGAAACTTGAAGCCGGGCGCAAACGGGCGCCACGAGCCGCCGGTCGCGGATGCAACCCCGACGCCGTCGAAGCGGAAGGCAAAGCTGTTGCACACCGCGCGGCCACCGTTCCAGGACTCGGCCGTGGCGATCGGCTGCCAGCGGTTCGTCGAGTTCTCGAGCAGTACAGGCTCCGTCACTGCTTCGCCGTCGAGCCACACGCGCCACCAGTTCGGCTTGCCCGACATCTCGAGCACTGCCACCTTGTGACTCTCACCGACCTGGACGTCCTGGATGAGCGGGATGAACACGGGATCCTGGCCGCCGCGCGTGATCTCCGCGTACACCATCGTCGGCGTCTGCGGCATCGATGCCACCCCGACCTGGAGCCAGAGTGTCTGGCCGTTCGCTCCTTGCCCCGGCCCCCCGACACCGACCCAGCCTGCGACGTGACCCGACGCGACGTTCGCCGCCGCGGTCGGGGTGATCGTGGCGCGGACGCCGTGAGCGACCTTTGTTGCCTGGTGCCCGGCATAGGCGTAACCCTGCGAGCCGTTGGCGCCGGCGCCGCACGCCTGGCCGTTCGCCTCGGCGGTGTCGCTGCCGGGACCGGTCAGCGCGGCCACCGAAGTGGCCACCGCGAGAAGGGCGATGGAAAGGAAGCGCCGCATCCTAGACAGATCGGCGCCAGAGGCGATGCCTGTCCATCCCTCGATTGAGCTACTGGTAGGAAAGAGGTGCGTTAGCCTGGATCCACCGCCCCGCGATCACGCCAGCAGAAAGATCCGGGCTAGTGTCCCGCCATGGCGCTGTCGATCCCGCTCGTGTGGTCGGACGACCACCGGTTGCACGAGCCGGCGGCGGAGATCTGGGTGGGCGTGAGGACGCCTGCGACGGAGGTGTCCGCCCGTGCCGAGGCCATTCGGGCAGTGCTCGTTCGGGCAGGCGCCGACGTCGTCCCGGCCGTCCGTCACGACGACGCGACGATCGAGGCGGTGCACGATGCCGGCCTGCTCTCGTTCCTCGCCTCCGCCTGGCGCGACTGGGAAGCCGCCGGGCTGCCCGACGATCCGGGCCAGGATCGTGTCGTCCCGTACATCTTTCCTCACCCGGGGCTGATGGGAGACATCGAGCCTCTCGTGCCCGCTGCGACGTGGGCGCGCCCGGGGGCGTACTGCTTCGACACGATGACGCTGATCGGGCCCGGCACGTGGGAGGCCGCCCGGGCCGCGGCCGACGCGGCTCTGACCGCCGCTGACCTCGTCGCCGCTGGCAGGAAGGCCGTCTACGCCTGCTGCCGGCCCCCGGGGCACCACGTGAGCCGGAGCGCCTATGGGGGATCGTGTTACCTGAACAACGCCGCGATCGCAGCTCAGCGCCTCCGTGAGCTCGGTGTAGCGCGGGTCGGCATCATCGATATCGACGCGCATCACGGAAACGGCGCCCAGGAGATCTTCTGGGAGCGCGGCGACGTGTTCACCGGCTCGGTGCACGTCGATCCGGCGACAGGCTGGTTCCCGCATTTCCTCGGCAGCGAGGCCGAGCGCGGTGTCGGAGCGGGGCGGGGCACGAACCTCAACGTGCCGCTGCCTAAGGGCGCCGGGGACGCAGACTGGCTCCGCGCCGTGGCCGAGATCGCGCAGGCCGCCCGGTGCCACGGTGTCGAGGCACTCGTGCTCCCACTCGGCGTCGACGCCGCCGGTGCCGACCCGGAAAGTCCGCTCCAGGTCACGCGCGTCGGCTACCGCGAGGCCGGGCGCATCGTCGCCGACCAGGGGCTTCCGTGTGTCGTCGTCCAGGAGGGAGGCTACGATCTCACCTCGATCGGGGAACTCGTGCTGGCGACGCTGGAAGGACTGGATGCCTGAGCCGCTCGAGGTGTGGATCGGCAAGGACGAGCACGGGGGGATCCCGCGCCCGGCCCGGGTAGACGTCAGACCACCGCCGCACTGGCGGCTCGAGGCGATCGCCGCCACCGAGAGGCCGCGGTCACCTGCGGTCTCGCCCGACGGCCGCTCGGTCGTCTTCATCCAGGATCGCGACACCTCCGACCTCTGGCTTCTTGATCTCGAGGAGCGTGTGCCACGGCGATTGACCACCGGCCGCGACCCGCAGCCGTACTGGGAGGACACGCAGCCCGTGTTTTCGCCCGACGGCACCGTGATCGCTTACGCCGACAACGGTTGGATCTGTGTCGTGCCGACAGCTGGAGGGCCACCTCGGCGCGTCGTCGAGGGAGGCAGCCCGATCTGGCTCGGGATCGACCGGCTCGTCGTCTCGATCGAGCGTGACCGTTGCGATCGCCTCGCCGTCGTCGCTGTTGACGAAGCGTGGCCGCAACGCCTCGCCCGCGAGCACGGCGACCTCGACATGAACGGCGACGAGCATGGCGCGATCGTCTCGCCGGACGGCGCGACGATTGCGTACGTCTTCGTCCCTCACAGCGACTACAGCCGCTACGAGATCCGCCTCGTCGACGTCGCCTCCGGCGCTGTGCGCGCGCTGACGGGGACGCCCGGGATCCGTGACCACGCGCTCGACTGGTCGCCTGACGGCAACACGATCGCGATCGCATCGGAGCTGTCCGGCTGGTTCGAGTTGCACCTTGTCGCCGCAGACGGCAGCGCCTCTCGCCGGCTCACCCATGCCGACGCCGATTTCCTCGAGGCCCGCTGGCACGCTGACGGCGCCCGGCTCGTCGCGACGCGAGGAGCAGCGGGCCGCTGCGCCCTCGTCACCGTCGATGCGGCCGACGGGGCTGTGACCGAGCTCGCCGCGGGCGGCATCTGGGGTGCGCCGGGGTGGACGGCGAGCGGTGCGATCCTCGCCACCTACGAGGATCCGTCAACGCCGCCCGACTTGCGACTTGTCAGCGAAGGAGAGACCCGCGTGGCGATTCATGCGCCGGTGCCGCTCGCCGTTTCCCGCGCACCTCATGTCGAGGCCGAGGAGCTCACTTACACGACGTTCGACGGCTTGGCGATCCAGGCCTTCCTCTACCGGCCCATTGGTGCTTCAGCGGAGCGCCCCGCGCCGGCGGTGGTCTACCCGCACGGTGGCCCTGCCGACTGTTACGGCGGCGAGTGGGACGGCCATGCCCAGTACTTTGTCGACAAGGGGTATGCGTGGCTCGCGATCAACTACCGCGGCTCCACCGGGCACGGCAGCGACTTCGAGCGCGCGAACCACGGTGTCTGGGGGGTCGACGACACAAAGGACTGCCTTGCCGCCGCAGATTTCCTCCGCACGGTCGACTGGGTCGACGGTGACCGGCTCGGGATCTTCGGAGCGAGCTATGGCTCCTACCTGGCGCTCCTCTCCGTCACCGACGACACCGAGTACCGCTTCCGGTGCGCCGTCTGTAAGTACGGCGATTGCGACGCGCTGACGACCTGGGCCCAGGGTGACCGCGCCGGCGTGCAGATGCAGATGCGGATCATGGGACATCCGAGCGAGCGTCGCGCCGACTACCTCGCGGCGTCACCGGTTCTCAGGCTCGACGCCGTCCGCGTCCCGATCCTCGTCGCGCACGGCCACACCGATCGCAGGGTGCCGTTTGAGCAGTCGACCGAGCTCGTCGCAGAGCTCGCCCGTCTCGGCAAGACCTACGAGTACGTCACCTACCCGACCGAGGGGCACGGGTTCCTGCGTGTCGGACCGCAGCTCGACTTCTACCGTCGGCTCGAGGGATTCCTCGACTGGTATCTGATGTGAGCTTGACGCGGCGGTCAAGATCGCGACATGATCCCGCGAAGCTGCGTGTCGGACAACCTGCGGAAGAGCAGGCAACGAGGGAAAGGGGCATCACTGTGCGCGCCACCAAGCGGATTCTGCCGTTCGTCGTCTGTGGGGTCGTCGCGCTCGCGTCTGTCGCCGTTGCGACGGCCGCCGAGGCGCCGGCGAAGATCGTCTTCACCGTCGGCCTGGTGAACGACGTCGACACGCTCAACCCCCTCGTGGGTGTCGAGGTGCCCGACTACGAGGTGTGGAACCTCCAGTACGCGACGCTGACCGACAAGGCTGCGGACGACTTTGCCACGATCCCGGGCCTCGCCGAGTCCTGGGTCCCCTCGAACGGCGGCAAGACGTACACGTACACGCTCCGCGAGGGCTTGAAATGGTCGGACGGGACACCGTTGACAGCCGACGACGTGGCATACACGATCAATCGAGCGCGTGACGAGGAGTGGCTCAACTACACCTCGGTGGTCGCCAACCTGACAGCGAAGGCGATCGACGACCGCACCGTCGAGCTCACGACCAAGGTGCCCGATCCGAAGCTCCCGACGATGGACGTGTACATCCTCCCGAAACATGTCTGGGAGAAGTACGACGCCAAGGCGGCACCGAAATACAGGGCGCTCGACGGGGTTGGCTCCGGGCCGTTCACGCTCGTCGAGCTGAAGCGCGGCCAGTTCTGGCGGATGAAGTCGAACCCGTCCTACTGGGCAGGCCAGCCGAAAATCGACGAGGTCGTCTTCCGGCTGTTCAACAACTCCGACGCGATGGTCGCGGCACTGAAGAAGGGCGAGATCGACGCCGCCCACGACATTCCCGCCAGCTCCGTCAAGGGTCTCTCGACGGCCTCGGGGATCGTGGTCGTGCAGGGAGAGCAGGGTGGCTTCACCGAGATTGCGGTCAACGGCGGCCAGGGCTTGAAGAAGGGGCATCCGGCGCTGTCCGACCTCCGCGTGCGGCAGGCGATCGCCCATTCGATCAACAAGCAGACGCTCATCGACAGGGTGTTCGTCGGGCTTGCCCGGGCGGGCACGACGATGAGCCCCTCTCCGAACCCGAAGTGGATCCCCGAGATTCCGGTCGGCGAAACGCTCGACTTCGATCTCGAGAAGGCGAAGGTGCTGCTCGGTGCCGGTGGCTACAAGGACACGAACGGTGACGGGATCCGCGAGATGCCCGGCGGCGGTGAACCGCTGAAGTTCACCTACATGGTGCGCTCCGAGTCCGAGACGGCGGCGCCCGTGGCCGAGTTCGTGACCGGCTGGCTGAAGGAGATCGGGATCGGTGCCACGCTGAAAGTGGTCAACGACTCGAAACTGACGGAGGTCATCGGCAAGGGCGAGTACGACCTCTTCCAGTGGGGCTGGACGCCGTTCGTCGACCCCGATCCGCAGCTCTCGTACTTCACCTGCAGCCAGCTGAGCAAGGATCCCGAGGATCCGACCAACTACTACAACGACGCCAGCTGGTGCAGCAAGACCTATGACGCCGACTACAAGGCACAGAACACCGAGCTCGACCCGGCGAAGCGCGTCGAGATCGTGCACCGGATGCTCCGCGAGATGTACGCGGCAGCTGTCTACAACGTGATCTCGTACGACCCCGACCTGCAGGCCTACCGCACCGATCGGTTCACGGGCTGGGTGCGCCAGCCCGCCGGAACAGGCCCGGTGCTCTTCTCGAACAGCTCGCCGACCTATGCCCTGTTGACGCCCGTGGCCGGAACGGCCGACACCAGCAGCGGCCTGTCGACCGGGGCGGTCATCGGCATCGTGGCGGCGATCGTGGCCGGCGTCGGCGGCATCGTTCTCCTGCTCGTGCGCCGCCGCAGCGCCGGCGATCGAGAGTAGAGCTCGAGGCGCATGCCCCGACCGGCGGGCAGCGACACGACATGAGCGTCCGCTTCGTCTCCCGCAAGGTCGCGGGCGCTCTCGTCACGCTGCTCTTCGTCGTCTGTTTCAACTTCTTCCTCTTCCGGGTCGTCGAGGGGGATCCGGTTGCGAACCTGTTCCGGGGCCGCAACCTGACGCAGGAGCAGCGGCTGGAGCTGCGCACCCAATTCGGGCTCGACGGCTCGCGTGGACATCAGTTCGTCGCCTATCTCGGACAGACCGCGAGGCTCAACCTCGGCCGGTCGTACACCTCGAACGACACCGTGACGTCGGAGATCCTGCGGCGCGCGTGGCCGACGATCGCGCTCGTCGGCATCTCGACACTGCTCTCGACCGTGTTCGGTGTCCTGATCGGGATTGCCGCCGCCTGGAAACGTGGCTCGCCCACCGACTACGGAGGCACGAGCTTCACGATGGCGATGTACTCCATGCCCGACTTCTGGCTCGGGATGCTGCTCCTGATCACGCTCGGGGTGACACTCGGCCTGTTCCCCGTCGGTGGGATCACCGACCCGAACGCAGCGGCGTCGGGAATCGGGAGGTTCTTCGACCAGGCACATCACATGGTGCTGCCGGCGCTGACCCTGACGCTCGCGTACCTCGGGGAGTATGCCCTCGTCATGCGCTCGTCTCTGCTCGAGACGATGCGCGAGGACTATCTCACCCTCGCCCGGGCGAAGGGGCTTCGCGATGTAGCGGTGCGGAACCGGCACGCGGTGCCGAATGCGCTGCTGCCGGTGGTGACGCTGATCGCGATCAACTTCGGCTTCGTCCTCTCCGGTGCGATCGCGGTGGAGACGATCTTCTCGTGGCCTGGGCTCGGGCTCGCCACCTACGAGGCACTGTCGGGTCCTGACCTGCCGATGCTGCAAGGGCTGTTCCTCGTCTTCAGTGCGGCGGTGATCCTCTGCAACCTGCTGGCGGACCTGCTGTACGCGTATCTCGACCCGCGGGTGCGCACCGGATGAGCTCGTCGGCCGCTCCTGTCTCGCCGCGTCGGCTCGCCTGGGGCCGGCGCCGCCGTGCTGCAGGCGAGGCCTGGACGTCGTATCGGTCGAGTGTTCCCGGGATGATCGGACTCGTTGTCCTTGTCCTCTTCGTGCTGGCAGCGCTGCTTGCACCCCTGCTCACGGACGCGTCCGAGCTACGTGCGATCAACACGATTGCAAATCCCACCTGGGCGTCCCCCGGTGGGTTTTCGCCGCTCGGCACGGACAACCTCGGTCGGAGTGTGTGGGTTCAGCTCGTCTGGGGCGCGCGCATCAGCCTGCTCGTCGGGCTCGCCGCCACCGTGCTGGCGATCACGATCGGCTCGCTGATGGGGATCACGGCCGGCTTCGTGGGCGGCAAAATCGACGCGGTGCTGATGCGGGTGACGGAGTGGTTCCTCGTGATCCCGTTCCTGCCGCTTGCAATCGTCCTTGCCGCCGTGCTCGGTCCGTCGGTGAGAAACGTGATCATCGTGATCGGAGTCACGTCCTGGCCCGCGACGGCGCGGCTGATCAGGGCCCAGGTGCTGACGCTGAAGGAGCGACTCTACGTCGATCGCAGCCGCGCCCTCGGAGCCTCGCGGGCGCACCTGATGCAGCGTCACATCTTCCCGAACGTGGCGCCGCTGATCCTTGCGAACACGATTCTGGTCGTCCCGGTCGCGATCCTCTCCGAGACGACGTTGGCATTCCTCGGGCTCGGCGACCCAACGCGGGCATCGTGGGGGAAGATGCTGAACGAGTCCTTCGCCGCCGGGGCGCTGAGTCGCAATGCCTGGTGGTACTACCTGCCGCCAGGGCTCGCGATCATGGCTGTCGTGCTCGCCTTCACGCTGTGTGGGCAGGCCCTGGAGGAGATCCTCGACCCGCGATTGAAGGAGCCGCGCCGATGACGGTGTCCCCGCCGGTGACGGCTCCGGCCTCGCCCGTGGCGACCCCGCCGCGGCCCCTCCTCTCTGTTCGCGACCTCCACGTCAACTACCGTGGTGCCGACGGGGGAGTGCCCGCCGTGCGCGGCGTCAGCTTCGACCTCGCGGCCGGCGAGACCCTCGGTCTCGCGGGAGAGTCTGGGTGCGGCAAGTCCACGATGGCAGGCGCGATCCTTCGCCTGCTGCCGCCGGGAACGACCGTCACCGGGGAGGTGTTGCTCGACGGCGAGGACGTGCTGACGATGAAACCTGGCCGGCTGCGGGCAGTGCGCTGGACCGAGGCCGCGATCGTTTTCCAGGGTGCGTTGCACGGCCTCAATCCCGTTCAGCGGATCGGGCGCCAGGTGGCCGAGCCGCTCGAGGTGCACGGCAGGGCGACGGGATCGAAGGCGAAGGTTGCAGAGTTGCTCGAGGTCGTCGGAATACCGGCCCGTCGTGCGGCGGACTACCCGCACCAGCTTTCCGGCGGCCAGCGCCAGCGCGTGCTGATCGCTCTCGCGCTCGCGTGCGACCCGCGCTTGCTGATTGCCGACGAGCCGACGACCGCTCTCGACGTGATGGTGCAGGCCCAGGTGCTGGAGCTGCTCGACACCCTTCAGCGCGAGTTCGGGCTTGCGGTCGTGTTCATCACCCATGATCTCTCGACACTCGCCGCAAACTGTGAGCGGATCGCGGTGATGTACGCGGGCAGGATCGTGGAGGAGGGGCCGAGCCGTGACGTCTTCCGCGCGCCCGCGCACCCGTATGCGGCCGCCCTCGCCGCCGCGTTCCCTGTCATCGGTGATCTGCGCTATCGGCGGGCGCCGTCCGGCCTCGGCGGAGATCCCCCGGATCCGAAAGCGATCCCGAGCGGGTGCTCCTTCCATCCGCGGTGCTCCGTGGCGCTGCCCGTGTGCTCCACTGACGAGATCGAGTTGCGTGATGTCGGGCCGGGCCGTCGCGCCGCGTGCGTGCACGTGGACGAAGGGCGTGCCGGATGACCGAGCCGCTCCTCTCGCTACGAGACATCCACGTCCGCTTCCCGGGGCGGAAGGGCGCGATCGCCCGCGCCGTCGACGGCGTCGACCTCGACGTCCAGGCCGGAGAGGTTCTCGCGCTCGTCGGCGAGTCCGGCTGCGGGAAGACGACGCTCGCCCGCACGATCCTCGGTCTCGAGAAGCCCGTGGAAGGTGAGGTGAGGTTTCGCGGCGCGCCGCTCGAGTACAACAACGCCTCGCTGCGCCGCTACCGGCGCGAGGTGCAGATGGTCTTCCAGGATCCGACGGGCTCGCTCAATCCCCGTCAGACGATCTACGAAGCGGTCGCCGAAGGACTGCGCATCCAGAAGGTTCCCGGCGACGAAGCCACGCATGTCGCCGAGGCGCTCTCGCGGTCGGGACTACGGCCGCCCGAGCGGTTCATGCCGCTCTATCCCTACGAGGTGTCGGGCGGGCAGCGCCAGCGCGTCGTGATTGCAGGTGCGATGGCGCTCCGGCCAGAGCTGATCGTGGCGGACGAGCCGGTGTCGAGCCTCGACGCGTCGGTGCGCGGCGAGATCCTCCAACTGATGCTGAGCCTCGTGAGGGAGACCGGTGTCACGATTCTCGTCGTCACGCACGATCTCGGCCTCGCCTGGAACATCGCCGACCGGATCGCCGTGATGTACCTCGGCCGGATCGTCGAGCAGGGCACGACCGAGGAGTTGCTCGACGACCCCAGGCACCCGTACACCCGCGCGCTGCTCTCTGTGGTGCCGGAGATGGAGCGAATGACGCCGCAGGTGCTGCAGGGTGAGACCCCCGATCCGACGCGGATTCCAGAGGGCTGCCGGTTCCATCCGCGCTGCCCGCTCGTCACCTCCGGAGAAACGGAGCGTCGCGGTATCCAGGGGCGATGCACGAGCGAGGATCCCACGCTCCATCCGGTCGCGACCGCGGCGGCCCGGTCGGAGCACGTCGCTGCGTGTCACGCGGTAGGCTGAGCGCCGCGCACGCCGCGCATCCAGATCCTCCCACCCGATCGACGTGCCTCGGCATCGCGAGACCGACGCGTTCCCGTTTATCCCGTGAGTGCGATGTCCGCCGGCACGAAGTGGTCGATCGCGACACCAGGGCGGTCGAGCGCGATTTCGACACCTGGGTCAACCAGCGCCCGCACATCCGCGTAGGAATCGCCGGCGACAGACCAGCCCTCGATATCCGGCGACTCTGCCCACCAGCCTTCGGGCTCGCAGTGGTAGATCACGCGCACAGTCTCCATAGGCCTAGAGTAGCCCCCTTGCCTCGTCCTCGGTGAGCCCGACGTCATCGACGAGGATCTTGCGAACGAGACCCGGTACAATGGTGGCGCGTTCGTGAAAGGCAAGTGTCAGCGAGGGAAGGCCACGTGCTTCAAGCCGCCGATGCGAGCCGACCTGGCGAATGACGCGATAACCGAGCGGCTCGCGACACAGGACGGCAAGAAGAGCCCGCGCCTTGAGTGAGGGAAACCTGTTCGCCACTCTGGCCAGGATGCCCGGGTTCGAATGCGGCGACAAGATGTCCGTTTCGGCCAGGACGCGCACGTGCCTCGACGTTCAACCCGGGCGACAGGCTGGAGCCTGCCACCGAGCGCTGACGGATCAGGCCAGGTGGCGCGGGATTCGGCGCTCGAAGCGCCGCTCGCGGCGGAACGGAGTGACGCCGGGATCCGACCCGAGCTCTTCGGCCACGAGTTCCACGACGACGTGATAGGCGACGGCGTCCGAGCGAACCGCGAGCGTTGCCTCGGTGCGCACATCGGCTTCGGGCCAGGTGATGTGGTACACCGTGCGCCCGCTCGCCCACGCCGCCGCCGCATCATCCCTGGAGACGCCGACCGTGCCCTCGTACCGCTCCTCGACGCGGGCTCCAAACGGCGCCTCGTAGTCGGAGCCGTAGCTCGTCACCGCGCGCGTCTCGTGGTTCACCAGGTCGTCCTCGAACCTCCAGACGACCGGGGGCTGCGCGATCTCGGTGTCCGGCGCGTGCAGGTCAGCGCCGGTCGTCGGCGGCAGGCTCGGAGCCGGTAGCGGCGGTGGCCCCTTGAGGACGGGAAGGATCAGCTCGACGCTCGCGCGCTCGACCTGGAGCGGCGCGCAGCTCGGCGGCGGCCAGATGTTCGGCCAGTCCGAGCCTGCGAGCGACAGCCGCACGCGGTGCCCGCGCTCGAAGACCCACGAGGTCGCCTCGAGCTCGATCTCGATCTCGGTCGGCAGACCCGGCTCGAGCGCCACCGGCGTCTCATGGCCGTGGCGGTGGGTGAGGTTGAGCAGCCCGCGGCAGGCGAGCGCCGAGGTGCCGTCCGGGAACACGTCGCAGAGCCGTGCCGCCACATAAGCGACCGGAACCGACGAGGTGACGGTGAGCCGAACGCGCGGGTGGCCCATCACGTCGAGGTCGGACTCGAGGGGCTCCCAGTCGTAAATGAGAGAGAGAGCGTCATCGAAGCGCTGGTCATCCGGCAGGCCCCAGGGGAGGCGGGCGGCGCACGAGATCCACGCCGCGCGGCCGACGTCGCCGCGGACATGGATCGTGTCGGCGCCTGATCCGCCGGGCCGCAGCACGAACTCCTCGAGGCGCTCCGGCGGCCAGGTCGCCTCGCTGCGCCATTCGCCGCGCATCTCCGCGAGGTCGGCGGCGGGCCGGGTCGAGCGGCGCGCGAAGACGGCGATCGACGGCTCCTCGTCGACACCGTTCGCCTCGTCGGCGAGCCAGCGGCGGAACCAGCGGATCAGCTCCGGCACGAGGTCGATGTGTGGCCCGGGCAGCGCGGTTGCTGTGGAGCCGTGGCCCCAGGGGCCAAGGATGACGCGTTTCGGGCACGTGAGGGCCTCAAAGCCGCGGAACGCGATGTTCGTGTACCCGTCGGCCCAGCCGGCCACGATCATCGTCGGGCAAACGATCCGGTCGTACCCCGGCCTGACCGAGCCGTGACGCCAGTAGGGCCCGTCGGTCTGCTCCTCGAGCCAGCGCAGCAGCCACGGGTCGACGTCGTCCACGCGTCGTGCCCATTCCTCCCGCCAGCCTTCACCGAAGACGGCGGGCACCGGGGGAAGGGCGTTGCAGGCGACCATGTAGAGCACCCAGTCGACGAGGTCAACAGCTTTGAGGGCGCCGCCCATGTAGTGGACGTCGTCGGTGTAGCGGTCGTCGGAGGCGTAGATGGGGGCGATGGCACCGAGCGCCGGTGGGCGCAGGCACGCGACCTGGAGCGAGTTGAATCCCGACCACGAGGTGCCGTACATGCCGACCCGCCCGTTCGACCACTCCTGCTCGGCAAGCCAGGCGATCACCTGGCAGATGTCGTCGTGCTCCTCGGCCGTGTACTCGTCGGTGGCGAGGCCGCTCGACGAGCCGGTGCCCCGGATGTCGAGGCGGCAGACGACGAAGCCACCCTCCTCGCAGAGCCGCTCGTACTCGGAGGCGTAGGTAGCGGTGAGGTCGTCCATCCGGTAGGGGAGAGCCTCGAGCAGCACGGGCGCCGGCACCTGCTCCGGCAGCCACAGCTGTGCAGCGAGTCGCGTGCCGTCTGCGACGGTGATGAAGGCGCGCCGGTGCTCCACGGCTGTCATCCTCCCAGGTAGGGTCGCGTCCAGCGTTGCACCTGCGTCCGACAGCCGAACAGAGGGTCCTCAGGGCCGATGCGGCCGCCTTCTGCGCCGGGCTGCGGCCTCTGCTCGAGAGCGACCCCGAGTGGTGGCGCCAGGGGATGTTGTCGGACGGCGATTCGGTCGCCGTCAACCGTGCGCTCGGTGAGGCCGGCTGGATCGGAATGTCGTGGCCCGTCGAGTTCGGCGGGCGGGGGCTGACGCGGCTGACCGCCACGCTAGTCGAGGAAGTGTTCGGCTATCACTGGCTGCCGCTCTCCTCATACCTGCTCTCGTACAAGACGATCGGCGCGGCGATCGAGCGTTTCGCCTCGCCCGCACTCGTCGAGCAGCTCCTGCCGCCGATCACGCGCGGCGAGCTCGTCTTCTGCCAGGGATTCTCGGAGCCCGGTGCAGGGAGTGATCTCGGCGCGTTAACGACCCGGGCCGAACTGCGCGGTGACACCTACGTCGTCACGGGCCACAAGATCTGGACTTCGAGCGCTCAGCTCGCCGACTGGATCTATCTCGCCGTGCGCACCGACTCGGAGGCGAGCAAGCACCGTGGTATCTCCTTGCTCGTTGCGCCCGTGGGCACGCCGGGAATCGACGTGCGAGCGTTCCCGACACTCGGTGGGGGGTATCTCTGCGAGACGTTCCTGGACGAGGTCGAGATCCCGGCCGCGAACCTCGTCGGATCGGTGAACGGCGGCTGGGACGTGCTGATGGTCACGCTCGACTTCGAGCGCGTGACGGCGGAGAAGATCGGCGGCTTCGCGTGGGTGCTCGATGCGGTTGAGGGCAGGCTGCGCGAGACGGACAGGCTCGATCGGGCTGCCGCTGAGCTGCTCTTGCGGCTGCGCGGCGAGCTTCACGCCGCCCGGCTGCTCTCGTACCGCGCCGCGGACATGCTCGATCGGGGACTGCCGGGTAGCGCGACCTCGGCGATGGCGAAGCTGTCGGGTGCACGGCTCGCGCAACGGGCCGGCGACGCGGCGATCGACCTGCTCGGCCTCGAGGGACTCGGAGACGCCTCACCGGACGCAGCCGTTCAGGGTCGAGCCGCAGCGCTGTATCGCGCCTCCGTTGGCTCCACGATCGCCGGTGGCACGTCCGAGGTGCAGCAGCTCGTGATTGCGCGACGGGGACTGGGGCTCCGGTGAGCCTGCCGCTCGACGGAGTGCGCGTGGTGGAGGTCGCCCAGTATGTGGCGGGGCCGCTCGCGGGGTCGTTGCTTGCCGAGCTCGGCGCCGAGGTCGTGAAGGTGGAGCCGCCGGGCGGCGACGCATACCGCCGGGTGATGCCCGTTGCGCCCGGGATCGGACGCTACTTCGTCCCGCTCAACCGGGGCAAGCGGTCGATCGTCCTCGACCTCAAGTCCTCGGCCGGTCGTACCGCTCTCGCGAAGCTCGTCGCGACGGCAGACGTCGTCGTGCACAACGCGCCGCCGGCGCGCGCGGAGGCTTTCGGTCTCGGCTGGGAGGCGCTCCACGCCGCCCACCCGTCGCTCGTCGTCGGCGTCGTCACTTCCTTTGGCCCGCACGGTCCGCTTGCCGGGACACCGGCGTACGACCTCGTTGCGCAGGGGCGTTCGGGGCTCCTCACCTCGCACGCCTCCCACGGCGACAGGGTTCCGGTCAGAGCGGGAGGTATCCCGATGGCCGACCTCACCGCCGGTCACCTGCTCGCGACAGGCGTCCTCGCGGCACTCGTGCAGGCACGCACGACCGGAAAGGGGCAGGTCGTCGAGGTCTCGCTCCTCGGCGCCGCGCTCGCCGTGCAGATCCAGGATCTCGTGTGGCTCGACGGTGAGGCTGCGGGGCCCGCCGCGGCCGCGACGCGCGGCGATCTCGTGGCGCGGGCGGATGAGATCGCGGGCGGCCTCGCGATGAACCCGTATTACCGGTGCTACGAGGCGGCTGACGGCTTCCTCGCGCTCGCGTGCCTCAACCTTGCGCAGCGGCAGGCGTTCCTCGCGCTCTTCGACCTCGAGGACGCGACGATCGCGACGCCCGATGTCGTGCCGGACGATCCTGACGTGCTCGCGGAGAAGCGGCACGTGACCGCGACGATCGAGCGGGCGATGGGAGCAGAGCCGGTTGAGGCATGGCTTGCGCGGCTCGGTGCCGCGAGTGTTCCGGCCGGGCCGGTGCTCGCGCGCGAGACGGTGCACGCCGACGCGCAAGTCCGTGCGAACGGTCTTCTCCAGGACGTGGAGCAGCCTGGCCTCGGGCCCGTGACCATGCTCGGTGCTGTTTTCCGGGTCGGTGGGTCCGATGGGTCAGCGACGAGGCCCGCGCCGGCCCTCGGCGCCGACACCGAGGCCGTGCTGGCGGAGGTGGGGGCGTGAGGTTCACGATCGAGCCCGAGCTGGAGCTGTTTGCAGAATCGGTGCGCGGCGCTCTCGCAGGGTGGGAGGCGCCGCTCGAGCCAGTTTTCGGAGAGTGGCAGGACGACCGCGACGACGCCCTCGCAGCGCGGCTTGCCGACGTCGGCTGGGGCGAGCTCTGGAGCGATTCCGACCTGCTCGGCCCGGCCGTCACCGGCGGCATCGAACTCGGGCGCGCCGTCGCGCCGCTGTGCCTCGTCGACGAGGCGACGCTCGGGGCGCCGCTCGCCGTCGGCGGGCGCGTTCGCCATGGGGAGGGGCGGGTCGAAGGCGGGGAGCGCGAGCCGACGCTCGACGGTACCGGCACGCTGCGCGGAGTCGAAACGGCGCTGCCGTCCGATCCTGCGCGGCTTCAGGCGTGGGGCGTCGTCACGCTCGCCTACCTCGCGGGACTCGCCGACGGAGCGCTCGACAAGGCCGTCGCGCACGCGCGGTCGCGTGAGCAGTTCGGAGCATCGCTCGCTGCCCTGCCGGCGGTGCAGGCGCGGCTCGCCGATGCGGCACTGGCGCGAGACGGGCTCCTTCTTTCGGCCTGGTCGGCAGCCGACCCCGAGGCCGGTGTCCCGCGCGACTCGCTCGCCTGGGCAGGAGGCGCCTGCCGCGAGGTGACCATGCACGTGCAACAGGTGCACGGCGGCATCGGCTTCGCACTCGAGGGGGGCATTCACCGCTTCTACCGCCGCGCCAAG
>JANOUB010000207.1:0-10251 GCA_031416615.1 Thermoleophilia bacterium | reverse complement strand
CAGGACGGACACCCAGCGCGCGACCCGAGATCGGATTGTGGCGACCCGCGATGCTCTCGCCGTCGCAGAGAGCGAGAAGGCGAGCGCCCTTGCGACGGTCAAGGAGGATCGTGCCTCATTCGTCGCCGAGGCGGACGGCCTCGCGGCGCAGAGCGCGGCGCTCGCTGCCACGATCGCAGCAGCTCAGAGGGCCCAGGCAGTCGCTCCGACGCTAAGCGCGCCCGCGCCGAACCCGTCGGGTGGGCAGCTCGCTTGGCCGGTCGCCGGGCCGGTCACGAGCAGCTTCGGGCCACGCTGGGGCCGGATGCACGCGGGCATCGATATCGCGGTGCCGTCCGGAACGCCCGTGCAGGCAGCAGCGGCAGGAACCGTCATCTACGCGGGCTGGCTCGGCGGCTACGGCAACCTCGTCGTCGTCGATCACGGGAACGGGATTGCTACGGCGTACGCGCACAACTCGGGTTACGCGTCATCGGTGGGCCAGCAGGTCGCGCAGGGAGAGACGGTCGCATACTCCGGCAACACCGGCAACTCGTCCGGGCCGCACGTCCACTTCGAGGTACGCGTCAACGGGGCGCCGGTCGATCCGCTCGGGTACCTCTAAGGCGACGTGGGCGCGGCCTGCGCTGCCGTGCGCACCCGTCGACCGAGAGCCATCGCAGCTGCCGCGAGCCACGCGGCCAGGATGAGAACGCCGCCCCCGGATTCGAACAGCATCAACCCGATCAACGTCGCCGCAGGAACGACCGCAAGGAGTCGGAGACGGCCGCTACCGGCCACGGCAACCGCAACGGTGAGTGCTGTGAGGCCGACCGCGGTCGTCGCGGTTCCGGTGATGAAGAGCCAGAAGGCCCAGCCGGACGAGCCGGGAGGCCCGGCCCAGTGCAGGGCGTCCTCGAAGAGGTTGGCGAGCCCAGCCAGGGCAGCGCCCACGGCCGCGACGAGCGATACGCGGAACACGACCCGTCCGCCGATCATGTGCGCCAGCATCGGGAGGGCGATCGCGAGGGCGAACAGCGCCGCCCGCAACATGCCGGGGAGTATACGAACGCCGAAGGCTGCCCTCGTGACGCCGACGCGCACACCCGACGTAACCCAGGAGACAGGCTGAAGCCCTGTCACCCCGCCGCACGGCGACAGGCTTCAGCCTGTCTCCTGGGTCCGCCCGAGGACGCGGTACTTGGGTCGGCGCCTCAGCCGAACGGGTGGTACTCGCACTCGCCGGCGGCGATCTGCCGGTTCAGCTCGAGGCGGCGGCGGTTCGTCTCGTCGGTGTCGTGGGCGGCCGAGCGCGGCCAGCCGGTCTCCTGGGTTGCGCCTCTACGCGGCGTCGGTTGCTGCGGCCGGCAGGGCTTCGGCCGGGACATAGTGGAGATCAGGCAGGGCGCGCCAGCGCTCCTCGAGCCCGAGGCCGTAACCGGCGAACAGCTCGTCCGGCACCGTGAACCCGACGTAGTGGAGACCGATGTTCTCGACAAGGCGGCGGTAGGGGCGGTCGAGCAACGTGACCGCCGCGATGCTCGCCGGGCTGCGCTCCGCGAGCGTCCGCGTCAGATAGGCGAGTGTCAGTCCCGTGTCGACGACGTCCTCGACGAGGAGCACGTCCCGGCCCACGATCGGCGTGTCGAGATCCTTCAGCAGGCGGACTCCGCCGCGACGACCGTCCGCGTATCCGGCCAGCTCGATCACATCGATCGCATGCAGGATCGGCAGAGCCCGGGAGAGGTCTGCGAGGAAGACAGCGCCCGACTTCAGCGGCGCCACGAGCAGCGGCTCGCGGCCCGCGTAGTCGGCGGCGATGGCAGCCCCGAGCTCGCGCACGCGCGCAGCGATCTCGGCAGCCGAGAGGTAGACCTCGCCGACGGGGTCGTGTCCTATGAGGCGAGCTTCAGTCGGTATCGCTGGGCCAGGCGCTCGAGGTCGCGCCGGTAGAACAGCTTGACATTGACGTCCGGGTACTGCTCTCGCAGCTCCCGCAGCTTGCGATTCTTCCGTGTCACGAGCGACTGCTTCATCACCGTCACCTCGATGTAGAGATTCTCGTCCGGCAGGAAGAAGTCGGGTGTGAACGCACGTGTGATCCGGCCGTCGGCGTCGCGCTCGAGCACGAAGGAGGTCGGCTCGTACTCCCACGGAATCGCATACCAGTCGAGGATCCTGGCGCACTCCAACTCGATCCGGTTGGCAAACCGCGGCGGCTCTGCTCCGCGGTATGCCTGGAACCGGTGGGATTCCGTCCGCACGGCTCAACGGTACTCCGGCTCTCGGACGGCCCCCTCGTGCGGCCTTCCTAGCCCAGGGCTAACACTCGTCGCTGATTTGGGCGGCCACACGAGAGTGGCCGCGTCGTAGACTGGGGCCATGTCGAACGGCGCAGGCCCCGATCTTCGCATCGCTCACCTCTCTGACCTGCACTGCGGTGAGCAGTACTTCGAGCCGAGCCTGCTGGAGCGCGCGATCAGCGAGATCAACGAGCTCAGGCCCGACATCGTCATCTGCTCCGGCGACCTGACGACCCTTGGTTTCAAGCACGAGTACCAGTTGGCCCGCCAGTACGTCGACAAGATCGAGTGCGAATCGCTTGTCGTGATACCCGGGAATCACGACTCGAGGAACGTTGGCTACGTGCATTTCGAGGAGTTGTTCGGGGAGCGAAACTCCGTGCTGCGCAAGGGCGGGGTCACGGTCGTCGCCGTCGACTCGTCGGAACCCGATCTCGACCACGGGCAGATCGGCCGCGGCCGGTACGCCTGGATCGAACGCGAGTTCGCCGCGGAGCCCGCTGATCTGAAGGTGTTCGTCCTTCACCACCATCTGTTGCCGGTTCCCGGAACGGGCCGTGAGCGGAACGTCGTCTATGACGCCGGTGATGTGATCGAGTGCCTGCTCCGCGCCGGCGTACGACTCGTGCTCTCCGGCCACAAGCATGTGCCGTACGCGTGGCGGCTCGAGAATCTGTTCGTCGTCAACACCGGCACGGTTTCGTCGCTGCGCTTGCGGGGAAACACACGACCCTGTTACAACGTGATCGAGATCACCGGCAGCCATGTCGATATCTGGCGCCGCCATCCGTTCCACGGACAGGAGCGCATCATTCAGTTTTCGACCGATACCTTCGAGTACGAGAAGTACACCGGGCGGATCGAGTCCGAGGTGACATCACGCTCGTGAGGGCCGTCGCCGTGATCGACGGGGAGCACTACGCTTCCGTGGTCAGAGACGCCCTCGTCGAGCTTCCCTATGCCATCGTCGCCGCGGTGCTTGTCGGCGGCACGGAGAAGCTCCGTGGTGGGGAGGACTACGGCGTCCCGCTTGCTGTCTCCCTCGAGGACGCGATCGCCGAGCACGCGCCTGACGTCGTGCTCGACCTCTCGGACGACCCCGTGCTCGGGCCACCGGAGCGCTTCAGGCTGGCTGCGCGCGCCCTCGCACTTGGCATCCCGTATCAAGGATCCGATTTTCGGCTCGAGCCGCCACGTTTCGAGGAGATCAACACACCCTCCCTTGCCGTGATCGGGACCGGGAAGCGTGTCGGGAAGACCGCCGTGACCGCCCACGTGGCACTGACGCTTGCGCGCGGTCGAGAGGTTGTCGTCGTGGCAATGGGTCGCGGCGGGCCGGCGGAGCCCGAGCTCGTCGAGATCCGTCCGACGGTCGCCGATCTGCTCGAGCTCTCCCACGCCGGACGCCATGCCGCGTCCGACCACCTCGAGACGGCAGCACTCACGGGCTTGCCTACCGTCGGCTGCCGACGCTGCGGCGGCGGGCTTGCTGGAGCGGTCGGAATCTCGAACGTGCTCGCAGGCGTGCGGCTCGCAGAGGAGCTCGATCCCGATCTGATCGTGCTCGACGGCAGCGGTGCAGCGATTCCGCCGATCGCCGCCGACCGTCGGATCCTCGTCGTCGGCGCCCACCAGGACGCGGCAGTCGCCACCGGCTACCTCAACCCGTACCGCGCTCTGCTCGCGGATCTCATCATCGTGGCGATGGCCGAGGACGGCGTCGAGCACGGCAAGCTCGCGGCGGCGATCGGGGCGTTGACGCGACCCGGCGTACCGGTCGTACGGGCAGTGCTGAGGCCACGCCCGCTCGACGATGTGCGCGGCCGCAGGATCGCTTTCTTCGGAACTGCACCTCCCACACACCACGAGCGCATCGCGGCGCATCTCGGTGAGGTCTACGGAGCAGACGTTGGGCACGTTTCCGGGAAGCTCTCCGACCGCGCCGCCCTCCGGGCCGAGCTCGCACATCTCGATGCCGACGTCATCGTTGTCGAGGTCAAGGCTGCCGCGATCGACGTCGTCGCCGAGGAGGCGGCCCGTCTCGGGATTCCGGTCGTGCTGGCCGGGAACGACGTCGTGCCACTCGCCGGTGAGCCAGACCTCGACGTCGAGGTCGAGCGGCTCGCCGCCGAGGCGATCTCGATAGCCACGGTGGGCGTGTGAGCGAGCGCCGCTATCTGGCACCGCTACCTCTCGGCGGCGACGAGGGCCCACCCTGGTCGAAGGGGCTGATGGCGCGAGCGCTTGCGGCGACGGGCCTGACACCGACCCGCGCCTACGAGCTCGCCCGTCGTGCCGACGCCGACATGATGCAGCGAGGCGCCCTCGAGCTCGACCTCGACCGCCTCGCCGAGATCGCACCCGATGTTCTCGGAGAGCCGGAGGCGGGGCGGACGATGCGCCGGCTACGCCGGCTCCAGACGCTACAGCACCTCGAGCTTCCCGTCCTCCTGCTCGTCGGTGGTGCGACGGGCACAGGCAAGTCGACGCTCGCCACCGAGGTTGCCCATCGGCTCGGGATCACAAGGGTGACCTCGACGGATTTCATCCGGCAGACGATGCGTGCGTTCTTCTCGCGGGAGTTCATGCCGTCGGTGCACTATTCGAGCTTCGAGGCCGAACTGGGACTGAGCCGCGCCGACGAGGATCTTGCGGACGACGCGGCACTGCTCGGGTTTCTCGACCAGACACGGAACGTACTCGTCGGCGTCGAGGCGGCGATCGACCGGTCGCTGACCGAGGGCTGGTCGATGGTGCTCGAGGGCGTGCACATCGTGCCGGGCATGATCGCGGTCGACCGCGCCGATGCGCTCGTCGTGCAGTGCGTCGTCGCGATCAGCGACGAGCACGCGCACCGCAGCCACTTCTGGGTGCGTGACGCGTCGACCGACGGCCTGCGCCCGCTCGAGAAGTACCTCGAAGGCATGACCGAGATCCGCATGATCCAGGACGTTCTGCTCGAGCGCGCACGGCGATTCGACGTGCCGGTGATCGAGAACATGACGCTGGACGACGCGATCGGCCAGGTGCTCGACCTCGTCTTGACGGGCGCCGAACGGCTTTCCTTGCCTTCGCCTGCGATCGCGAAGATCCCTGAAGGGGCTGGGCTGCCAGCCGATGGGTTTGTTCGTCAGGGCCCTGGACGAGCGTAGGCGTCGGAGCCCTTCTCTTCTCAAAGCCGAGCGATCCGTACAGTAGAGTGGGTCGCATGGTCACCGAGAACGATGTCATCGAGGCGCTGCACGGGGTGGAGGATCCGGAGCTCGGCATGGACATCGTTGAGATCGGCCTGTTCTACGAAGCGCAGATCGACGGCCCGAGCGTCAAGATCATCCACTCGCTCACCTCGATGGGGTGCCCGGCGGGCCAGATGATCCAGGAAGGCATCCACGACGCCGTCGCCGCGCTGCCGGGCGTCGAGAGCGTCGAGGTGGAACTCACGTTCGACCCGCCGTGGACACCCGATCGGATGTCCGACGACGCGAAGTTCATCCTCGGCTTCGGGTAGGCTTTTCAAGCCGTGTGTCTGCCCTCAAGGGCACGCGATTTGCCAGGCCGCGACGGTCGCGTCCAGAAGGGCCCGCGCGTGAAAGCTCGCCGTGCCGCCGCCAGCTGATGGCCACCTGGGAGGACGCGCGAGCCGCGGTCTTCTAGACACGGCGCAAGTGCTCAACTTTTCCCCGGCCGCACCGATAGTATGCCGATGCGGGCCAAACGGGTCATTGCTCTGATTGCAGGCCTCGCTCTGCTGCTCCTGAGCGTCTGGAGCGCCCTCGCGGGCGCCGGCGAACGTCAGCGGAGCACTCTCGATGCGACGCTCCAACGTGAGGCGCAAGGCGCGTCGCTGGCGCTCACGGCGTACTTCGAGCGGGCGCGAGCGCTGACGCTGATGCTGTCGCGCAACCCGGCGTTCGACACGTTCTATGCGACGCCGGGAACCCGAATCGAAAAGCTCCGCGCCGGCGGCGCGACGATCCGGACTGCGAATGAGGCGCTCGACTATGTCGAACAGCTGTACCCGAACAAGATCGGAGAGGTCTGCTTCATCGACAGCAGCGGCCCCGAGAACGCGCGCGTCGTCCGCGGCGTCCGCGCCCCTCTCGCCGACCTCGCGCTCGACGAGACCGCGAACCCGTTCTTCAAGCCGACGTTCGCCCTTCCCTCCGGCGAGGTGTACCAGGCGCAGCCCTACGTCTCGCCCGACACGCACGAGTGGGTGATCTCCAACTCGACTCTGGTGCCGACACGCGACGGGAGAAAGCGGGCGATCGTCCATTTCGAGGTCACGATCGAGAGCTTCCGGCGAGAGCTCGTCTCGCAGGGGCTCAAGACCCGGATCGTCGAAGCGTCGACCGGTGCGGTCGTGATCGACGCTGCGTTGCCCCAGCGCCCCGGGCGCCCACTCGGCCGGCCGGCCGACGGGTCGCTCGTCGGGCTCGTGCGCCACGAGGGACGCACCGGACTTTTCACACTCGACCACGAGCGCGTTGCGGCCGTCCGAATCGGTCTGCAGTCGCATAACGCCAACGACTGGTACGTCGTCGTGTCTGCTCCAGCCGCCGCCGGCTTCGCGCTGAGTGGGGCCGGCTGGCAGTCGGCGGCACTGATCATCGCCGCTCTGCTCGCGCTGGGCATCGCGTTCATGAGCTTCCGTTCCTACCACCGCGAGCTTCGTCGGGTCGCGCTGACCGACGCCCTTACCGGCCTCCCGAACCGGACACTCTTCCACGATCGCGTCCGCCGGGCCATGCTGCTGAACCGTCGCAGTGGATCCTGTGGGGCGGTGGTCATCCTCGATCTCGACCGTTTCAAGGATGTCAACGACACGCTCGGGCACAGCCATGGCGACCTACTGCTGCAGGAGGTCGGCCGACGGCTGAGCTCGCGCCTGCGCGAGAGCGACACGATCGCGCGCCTCGGCGGCGACGAGTTCGCGATTCTCCTGCCCGAGGTTGCCGGTGTCGACGGCGCTAGGCTCGCCGTCGAGCGTCTGGGCGCGTCGCTCGACCAGCCGCTTGTGCTCAACGGAATCAGCGTCCAGATCGACCCGAGCTTCGGCGTTGCGATCTTCCCCGATCACGGTCTCGACGTCGACACGCTCGTCCGGCGGGCGGACATCGCCATGTACGAGGCGAAGCGGCTTCGCAGCACCTACGCCTTCTACGAGACCGAGCACGACCCGAACAGCGAACGACGCCTTGGCATGGTCGTGGCGCTCAAGGCAGCGATCGAGAAACGCGAACTGTACCTCCATTACCAGCCGAAGGTCGATCTCGTGACAGGCAAGGTCGTGGGCGTCGAGGCGCTCGCTCGCTGGCAGCATCCAACCTTGGGGCCAATCGCGCCGCTGGAGTTCATCTCAGTCGCCGAGGACACCGGTCTCATCAAGCCGCTCACCCTGTTCGTGCTCGACGAATCGCTCCGGCAGACCCGCGCCTGGCTCGACGCAGGGCTCAACCTGCACATGTCCGTCAACATCTCCGCGCGAACCCTCTTCGACCCGCACCTCGTCGACGCAATCGCCGACGCCCTCGAACGTCACCGCGTCCCGGCAGAGTACCTGGAGCTCGAGATCACCGAGAGCGCCGTGATGATAGAACCCGGACGCGCCCAGGCCGTGCTCGAGGCATTGCACGACACGAAGATCTCGATTTCGGTCGACGACTACGGAACCGGTCATTCCGCGCTCGCGTACCTCAAGAACCTACCGATCGACGAGATCAAGATCGACCGAAGCTTCGTGATGAACATGTCGAACGACATAACCGACGCTTTCATCGTTCGCTCGACCATCGGCCTCGGACGCGACCTCGGCCTGGCGGTCGTCGCCGAGGGCGTCGAGGACGAAGCGACGCTCAGCCGCCTCACCGCACTCGGCTGCACACTCGCCCAGGGCTACTACATCTCGCGCCCGATCTCCGCCTCCGACCTCGAGCGCTGGATCAACGAGGTCGGAGGCGCGATCGCCTCGACCGCGGCGTAGGGGATCGACGCCAGAACGATCCGGGCTAGGCGACGGCTGCGATCGCCGCAGGTGCGTCCTGGATCCCGAAGAGCTCTGCCTCGAGGGCGTCGACAACGCCAGGGTCGAACTGCGTGCCGGCGCAGGCCCGAATTTCGGCCATCGCGGCCGCGGCCGGGCGTGCGTGATGGTACGGCCGCTCGCTCGTCATCGCGTCGAACGCATCCGCGGCGAAGATGATGCGGGAAGGCAGCGGAATCTCGTTCCCGTGCAATCCGAGTGGGTACCCGGTTCCATCCCAGCGCTCGTGGTGATGGAGCACCCACTCGGCCACCGAGCCCACTCCGAGCGAGGTGAGCATCCGCCGTCCAGTCTCCGGGTGCTCACGCAGGACGCTCCAATCGTCGGAATCGAGCGGCTGCGTCTTCGTCAGCACCTCGATGGGGACCGACAGCTTGCCGATGTCGTGGAGCCTTCCTGCGAGGTGGACGAGCTCGACGTCGCCAGAGGACATGCCTAGGCGCTGCGCGAGGCGACCGGCGAGGTCAGCGACCCGAGAGGAGTGCGGTGCGGCATCGTCGATAACCTTCCCGTCGCGCAGCCGATCTGCAGTCTCCATCGCGTCCGCGAGTGCGCGGGCGGCCCTCAGGCCCGCAAAGTCGGTCGAACGACGGCGCATCATCGCGAGATTTGCCAGTCGGGAGTCGTAGCTCTGTGCCTGGTCGCGTCCGGCGTTCTTGGCGTGATACAGCGCCGAGTCGGCTGCGGCGAACAGCTCGTCGGCCGCAGCCGCATCGGCAGGGAAAGCGGTGCATCCGATCGAGACGGTGACGCCCGCGGGGACGCCGAAAACTTCCTTACTGACGCTCGCGACGAGAGCCCTGGCGACTTGGAGCCCTTGTTGTGGGCCATCGAGCGGGAGCATGACCGCGAACTCGTCGCCCCCGAGTCGGAATGCGTTCCCATGGGCGTTGAGGATGCCGGCGACGCCCGAGAGCACGGAATCGCCGGCCTGGTGCCCGAACCGATCGTTGATGCCCTTGAAATCGTCGATGTCGACCAGGATCAGAGCCAATGGCTCGCCCGTCGACCGGCGCTCCTCGAGACGTGTCACCAGCGTTTCCTGGAACGCCCGATGGTTGCCGAGCCCCGTGAGCGGATCCGTCTTCGCAAGCCGCATCGCCTCGAGCGCGCCGTGCGTCGAGCGCTGATACAGCGCGACGGCGACAAGCGGCCCAACGAGGGCTGCCGACAGGAACAGTGAGCGTTCCCACAGGATCTGAAGCATCAACGAGACGGACGCCATGATCGCGAACGGAACCGCTGTCGATCGGATCGATCTCGTGGCAACATCGTTGAAACCCGCGCCCGTTGCCCTGGCGACGACCAGCGCGATGAGAGCGACGTTGACAGCGTAGAAGGCAACCGAGCCGACGGCGACGTCGAGGAGCAAAACGGTGATCGAGGGGCCGCCGCGGACGACACCGATGATGCCGCCCGACGCCGCAGCGGCCAACCCATAGACCGAGCTGTTGAAGATCAGCTTGGCGAACGGGCGCCGTTGTCCGATCTCGATCGCCGCGCGGCACGCAAACGCCAGCAAGGTCGCCGACTCCCAGCCATAGATGAGCGCCGCTCCGACAATGAACGACGCCGCCAGCGACACTCCTCCTGCAGAGACGCCTGCGACCGGCACGGGGAAGGCCTCCGACACCGTTGCCGCGACGAGCAGCACGAGAATGCCGACGAGAGAAGTGGGAGAGAGCGGCCTGGTCGCGATCAACGAAGCGATCGCGGCCACGGTGACCGCAGTGCCCGCCACCGCGACGGGAGCAATGACCAAGGAGAGCCGGGGGGCATCGCTTTTGCCGCCACCAGGCTGCTCTCTCCCCTTCGAGAACATCGTCTCTAGAAGACGAAGCGAGCTGAGTTCCAGTGGAAAGCGCCGCCGATCGCAGCGATCGCGATCAGCAGAGCCACCGCACTGAACATGAGCGTGTGACGCCA
>JANOUB010000206.1:0-3486 GCA_031416615.1 Thermoleophilia bacterium | reverse complement strand
ATTTCGCGAAGTTCGGAGCCAGAAAGGCGCGGAGCTCGTCGGCGTCGGCGGTCTGGCCTTCGCGGTAGACGATCACGGCGAGCGGGCGCTCCGACCACTTCTCGTCCGGCACCGCGATCACCGCTGCCTCGAGTACGGCGGGGTGACCCATCAAGGCGTTTTCGAGGGCAACGGTCGAGATCCACTCCCCACCGGACTTGACCAGGTCCTTCGAGCGGTCCTGGATCTCGACGTAACCGTCTGCATGGATCGTGACGATGTCCCCGGTCAGGAACCAGCCATCCTCGGTCCAGCGGTCGCCGCTGTCAGGGGAGTCGTAGTACGACGACGAGATCGAAGGACCACGGACCTCGAGCTCGCCCATCGAGGCCCCGTCCCAGGGGACGAGCCCTTCGCCGCCGCGGGCGCGGATCTCGACGAACGGGATCGGTGGCCCTTGCATTGCCCGCTTGTCGTAGGCCTCCTGCGGGGTCAGCCCTGTCTCCTGGCCGGCGGCACCGGAGATCGTTCCGATCGGGCCCATCTCGGTCATGCCCCAACCGTGGGTGATGTGGAGGCCGTGTCGGTCGCCGAACGCCTCGATCATCGACCGAGGTGGGGCTGCACCGCCAATCGTCATCGTGCGCATCGCTGAGAGATCCCAGCCCTTGGGGTTGGCATCGAGGGCCTGCAGGATGCCCATCCAGATCGTGGGGACGCCCGCGCTGATCGTCACCTTCTCACTCTCAAAGTCTTCGAGCAGTGACGTGGCGTCGAGATGAGGGCCCGGGTAGACGTGCTTGACCCCCGCGAGAATCGACGAGAAAGGGAAGCACCATGCGTTGGCATGGAACATCGGCACAACAGGGAGGCAGACGTCGTCGCAGGTCAGCCCGAGCAGCCCGATCACGGTCAAGGCGTGAATAGCGATCGCGCGATGGGAGTAAACGACCCCCTTTGGCTGACCCGTCGTCCCGCTCGTGTAACACATTGCCGCGGCGGAGCGTTCGTCGACAGCCTCGTACGACCAGTCCTCCGCGTTCTGCGTCGCGAGGAGCTCCTCGAAGTCGATCGCCCCGTCGGGCGTCGGACCGGATCCGACCGCGATCACGTGCTCGAAGCCGACCCGATCCTTGAACGCCTCGACGAGCGGCCATAACGTCTTGTCTGCGATCAGGACGCGGTCGCCGCCGTGGGTCGCGATATACGTGAGGTCGTCAGGGTGCAGGCGCAGGTTCAGGGTATGCGTGACGAAGCCACCGACCGGGGCGCCGATGTACGTCTCTAGGTGCTCGTGGTGGTTCCACGCGAACGTGGCGACGCGGTCTCCGTCGACGAGGCCGAGCTCGTTGCGCAACGCCAACGCGAGCTGCTTGGTGCGGCGGACGAAGTCGGTGTAGGTGTATCGGTGCCAGCTCTTGTCGGGCAAGCGGCTCACGATCTCCTTGTGTCCGAAGAGCTCCTCGCCCCGCCGCAGGATCGCCGGCACGTTGAGCTCGTAGTCCATCGTCAGTCCCTGCATGTCACCTCCCGTCGCCGTCGAGCAGATGGGCAGCCACTTCGGAGCGAAGCTGTGCCCCCGATGCTTCCAGTGCCTGAATCCCGAGCGCCCGCTTGTAGAGCCGGTGCAAGACGTGCTCCCAGGTGAACCCGACCCCGCCGTGCGCCTGAATCGACCGCTCGCACGCGGTCACGGCTGCTTCGGCACAGTGGGACTTTGCCGCGGCAGCCGCGATCGGCGCGCGCGGGTCGTTCTCGGAGATGCACCAGGCGGCGAAGAGTGCGAGCGACCGGCCGAGCTCGAGCTCCAGCAAGGTCGTTGCCAGTGGGTGCGAGACCGCCTGGTAGGTGCCGATCGGCTTGCCGAACTGGTGGCGCTCCTTCGCGTAGTCGACAGCGAGCTCGAGTGCCCGTGTGCCGACGCCGCAGGCTTCGAGTGACAGCGCGGTCAGCGAGCGGGCGCGGAGCTGAGGGAGCAGCTCGGAACTCGCGAGCCGGCGGCCCGCCTCACCTCCCGATACGACACCGAACGGCCGTGTCTCGTCGTTTGTGCGCAGCACCTCCCGCTCGGCCCCCTCGAGCTCCCAGATCGAGTCGCCGCCGACGTACGCGACACGTGTAGCGGTATCGAGGTCGGTAACGAGTGGGCCGGTCGCCAGTGTCCAGCTCGCCTCGCCCCGAGCCACCTCAGCCTGCAGATCGGCCGGGAGTGCGGGCAGCGTGACGGCAACCGTCGACCAGTAGGGCGCGTGCGTCAGGGCGCGGCCCATCTCCTCGAACAGCACCGCTTCCTCGAGAAACCCGAGCCCCGCGCCGCCGTCTGCCTCCGGCACGGAGACGCCGGTCCAGCCGAGCTCGGCGAGCTCGAGCCACGCGGGCTCCGGGTGCGCTGCGAGGTATGTCCTTGCCTGGACGCGGAGCTCCTCCTGCTCGGGCGTGAACGAGAAGTCCATCAGCGCGACCTCGGCAGGCCGAGCACGCGCTCGGCGACGATGTTGCGAAGGATCTCGGAGGTGCCGGCCTCGATCGTGTTGCCCCGGCTGCGGAGCTGCATGTGCTGCCAGTAGCCGCCGTAGGGTGCGTTCTCGGCGAGGAGTTGCGCGTCGGGGCCGAGCAACTCGAGTGCGAGCTTTGTCACCCGCTGGTTCGCCTCTGACCACTGCAGCTTCAGGATCGAACCTTCGGGACCCGGGACGCCCGTCTTCATCGAGGCGGAGAGCGACCGGTACGCCGTGTAGCGCAGCGCCTGCAGCTCGATCCATTCCCGTGCAATCGCGTCGCGCTGCAAGGGCGTCGCGCCGCGGTCGCGGGCGAGCTCGATCAGCTTCCGTACCGTCACTTCGAGCGAAGCCGTCAGTGCGAAGCCGAGGGTTCCGCGTTCGTGCAGGAGCGTCGTCATGGCAACCTGCCAGCCGCCACCGACGTCGCCGAGGACGTTCTCGACCGGAACCTCGACGCCGGAGAAGAAGATCTCGTTGAACTCCGCCTCGCCTGTGATCTGACGCAATGGCCGCACCTCGACGCCGGGAGCCTTCATGTCGACGATCAGGTATGTGAGGCCGGCGTGCCGCTCGGAGGAAGGGTCGCTGCGCGTGATGAGGATGCACCAGTCGGCGAGGTGGGCGTACGACGACCACACCTTCTGGCCGTCGACGACAAAGCACGAAGTTTCGAGCCGCGCGGTCGTTCTCACTGCCGCGAGGTCCGAGCCGGCGTCGGGCTCCGAGAAGCTCTGGCACCAGATTTCGCTCGCCGAGAGGATGGGCTGCAGGTGGCGGGCCTTCTGTGCCTCGGTGCCGTGCGAGATGATCGTTGGTCCTGCCATGCCCAGTCCGATCGCTCCGAGATGCTGGGGCGCCTCGGCGCGGGCGACCTCCTCCAGGAAGATCGCCTGGTAGCTGTACGGCTTACCGCCGCCCCCGTACTCCTTCGGCCAGGTGAGCCCGACGTAGCCCGCCTCGTACAGCGCACGACTCCAGTCACGGACGGCATCGTCCGAGAATCGCG
>JANOUB010000205.1:0-5533 GCA_031416615.1 Thermoleophilia bacterium | reverse complement strand
TCGAGCTCCTCGAGCCGATCGCGCGTGACCTGGACGAGGAGCGGCTCGCCGTCAGCTCCGGCGAGCTCGATCCGCGCATCGAACCCGTAGCGGGTGATCCGCTCGATCTGCGCCTCGACGCCACCGGGAACCGGGCCAGGGCTGACGTCGAGATCGTGCGGCCGCACCCAGCGGTCGCCGAGCCGGTTCGCCTCGCCGACGAACTGCATCACGAACTCGCTTGCAGGCTCGTCGTACAACTGCGTCGGGCTGCCGACCTGTTCGATGCGCGCATCGTTCATCACCGCGATCTGGCTCGCCACGTCCATTGCCTCGGCCTGGTCGTGGGTGACGAAGATGGTGGTCACGTGCACCTCGTCATGGAGGCGACGCAGCCATTCGCGCAGCTCGGCCCGAACGCGGGCGTCGAGTGCGCCGAAAGGCTCATCGAGCAGCAGAACCTTCGGCTCCGGCGCGAGCGCGCGAGCGAGCGCCATTCGCTGGCGCTGCCCGCCGGAGAGCTGCGACGGATAGCGGTGGCCGAAAGCCTCGAGCTGAACGAGCTTCAGGAGCTGGTCGACCCTGTCCCGGATCTCGGCCTTCGGACGCTTGCGCACCTCGAGCCCGAAGGCGACGTTGTCGCGAACGGTCATGTGCTTGAACGCCGCGTAATGCTGAAAGACGAACCCGACGTTGCGGTCCTGTGGTCGGACGCCGGTCGCGTCCTCGCCCGAGATCACGATCTCACCCTGGTCGGCTGACTCGAGCCCTGCGATGATCCGGAGCAATGTCGACTTGCCCGACCCGCTCGGGCCGAGCAGCGCCGTCAGCGAACCGCCTTCGACCTCGAGCGAAACGTCGTCGAGCGCCGTGAAGTCGCCGAAGCGCTTCGAGACGTTGCGAACGAGAATAGACACTAGACCGTTCCTTCCCTGGGTTTGACGAGGGTCATGGCGAGCAAGACGGCGATCGCGATCACGGCGAGCACGATCGCGATCGCGTAGGCACCAGCGAGGTCGAAGCTGTCGTACCGCTCCTCCACGCGCAAGGTCGCCGTCTCGGTTTCGCCCTGGATCCGGCCGGAGACGACGGCGACGGCTCCGTACTCACCAAGGCATCGGGCCGTCGTCAGGATGACGCCGTAGATCACGGCCCAGCGGATCGAGGGCAGCGTGATCCTCACGAATGTCTGCCAGCCGTTCGCCCCGAGCGTGCGGGCGGCCTGCTCCTGCTCGTCTCCGATCTCCCGCAGGGTCGGGACGACCTCGCGGGCGACGAACGGGAGCGAGACGAAGATGGTGGCAATGAGCATCGCCGGTAGTGCGAAGAGCACCTGGATGTCGTGTCGCTCGAAGAACCCGCCAAACCAGCCGGTGCGACCGTAGAGGAGGAACAGCGAGAGGCCGACGACGACGGGGGACAGAGCGAGCGGGAGGTCGATGAACGCGTTCAGCAGGCCCTTGCCGGGAAAACGCTTGCGGACGATCGCGAGGGCGCAGATGATTCCGAAGACGGTGTTGAGCGGCACCGCGATCGCGGTGATGATCAATGTGAGCTTGAACGCATGGATCGTCTCGGGGGTCGAGAGCGCCTCCCACGCCGGCCGGAAGCCGTCCTCGAACGTGCGGTAGAAGACGATCCCGAGCGGTGCGATCAGGATCGCAGAGAGATAGAACAGGGCGACCAAGCGGAGCGAGTACCTACACACGGTCGTGCCTCGTCGTGAAGTGCCGGATCGCGCCGACGCCGAGCAGAATCGCGAACGAGAGCACGAGCAGGACGACGGCGACCGCGGCGGCACCGGCAGGATTGCCGCTCTCGATCTGCCCGAGGATGAACACCGACGAGACCTCGGTCTTGTACGGCAGGTTGCCCGAGATGATCACGAGTGAGCCGATCTCGCCGACCGCCTTCGCGAAGGCGAGAGCGAAGCCCGACAGGATCCCCGGCAGGATATTCGGGAAGATGACGCGGCGGAAGGTCGTCAGCTCCGAGGCGCCGAGCGACCGCGCCGCCTCCTCCATCTCCCGGTCGATCTCGGTCAGCACCGGCTGAACCGTGCGGACGACAAACGGAAGCGTGACGAACATGAGCGCCGCGACGATCGCTATTCGGGTGAAGGCGATGTCGATCCCGATCGGCGATTGCGGCCCGTAGAGGGCCAGCAGCGTCAGTCCGGCGACGATCGTCGGCAGGGCGAACGGCAGGTCGATGATCGAGTTGATTACCGACTTGCCGCGGAAGTCGTCGCGCACGAGCACCCAGGCAGTCACGGTGCCGAGGACGGCGTTCAGCACAGCGACGACGAACGCCGCTCCGACCGTCAGCTTCAGGGCCGCGAGCGACTGGGGGCTCGTGACGGCGTCCCAGAAGGCTTGCTTGCCGTCGCTGCGAGATGCCCAGACGAGCGCCGCGATCGGCAGCATCACGATCAGCGACAGATACAGGGTGACAATGCCGAGGGAGAGGGCGGTGGATGCCCTCTCCCTGTGAGCTCGGACCGGGCGGCCCGGGGCCGCGGCAGCCTCCGCATCAGCCAGTGGGGCCTCCAATGGCCTTCTCGACCTCGACCATAATGCTGCCCGTCGGGGCGAACCACTTTTTGTCTGCTGCCGCCCAGCCTCCGAAGATCGGATCGCTGATGCGGGAGACCGTGGGGCGCGACGGGAACTTTGCCTTGTACTCCCCGTATATCTTCTTGCTCACCGGCCTGAATCCCCAGTCCGCCCAGATCCGCTGCGCTGTGTCCGACTTCGTGAACCGGATGAACTGGCTCGCCTTCCCCTTGTTCTCGCTGGTTCTGATCAGCGCGATCGGCGTCTCGATCAGCATGGTCTGCTTCGGGATCGTGAACTGGATGTCCTGGCCGTTCTTGCGTGACAGGAGTGCCTCGTTCTCGTAGGTGAGCAGCACGTCGCCCTTGCCCGCGAGAAATGCGTTCGTTGCATCGCGACCGGACTTGGCCTGCACGACAACGTTCCTGAACAGCTTCAGCACGTAGGCGCGGGCCTGCTTGTCGGTCTGGCCGAGCTTCCGCTGCGCGCCGTACGCCGCGAGGATGTTCCACTTCGCCGCCCCGGACGTGAACGGGTTCGCGGTGATCACCTCCACGCCTGGCTTGATCAGATCGTCCCAGCTCGTGATCTTCTTGGGATTGCCCGGACGTACGGCGAACACGACGAGCGAGTTCGCGACGATGCCCCTGTACGACTGCTGGCTCCAGTTCTTGTTGACCAGGCCCTTCTCGACGAGGTAGTCGACGTCGAGGCCGGTCGACAGCTGGACGATGTCCGCCCGGAGGCCGTTCGCGACGGCTCGGGCCTGGTCGCCCGAGGCGCCGAACGACTGCGAGAAGTTGACACCCGAGCCAGCGGGTGTCTTCTGCCATTCCTTGATGATCGCCCCGAGGGCCTCCCGCGGGACTGCATAGCCGACGAGGCCGAGCTTGGTGTCGCTGCCCCGAGCCGAGGACGCGGAAACGGCGATCCCGGCGACGAGAACGGCGAGGAGTGCGGTGAGGGTGCGGCGCATGGGGGTGTCGAGTGGTCCTTTCCTGTAATCCCTACAGATGTAGTATGTATTGGCGATAGTTATACCACGAATTACAAAGTGCCACGATCACGGGGGGCTGCTCCCTTGACCTCGCAGCAGCCGGCCGTCAGCATCGGTAGCCATGCAGCAGCCACACGGCTGGTACCCAAATCTGCTCGTCTGGGCCGAAGGCGAGCTTGCCGCAGACTGCCACCCACCCGTGCCAGTCGGGATCGCAGGCCCCGAACCGGCTCTTTGCGCTCTTCGGCGCCGATCAGGCGAGCGATCGGAGCGCAGCTCCGAGCGACTGACGCAGCGTCAGCACGGGAGCGAAGAGGTCGCCGTGGCGGGCGATGCGGGAGCGCACCTCGTCGAAGGTGAACACCGTGGGATCGAGGTCCTCGCGCACCTCCTCCCACGCCAGGGGTGTCGAGACGGGCGCCCCCGCGCGGGGGCGCACCGAGTAGACCGAGGCCGTCGTCTTCCCCGGGCCGTTCTGGTTCGCATCGACGAGCACGCCACGGCGCTTCTGCTTCGCCCATTCGGTCGTGACGAGCCCGGGATGCGTCCGAGCGAGCGCCCCTGCGACGATGGCTGCGAACGAGCGCGTCTCGTCGTACCCGTGGCGGCGTGCGATCGGCACGAGCACGTGAATCCCGCGTGAGCCGCTCGTCTTCGGAAAGCTCTCGAGCCCCACGAGGTCGAGTGTCTGCTTGACGAGCAACGCCACCTCGACTACCTCCGGGAACCCGACGTCCTCCGAAGGATCGAGGTCGAAGATCACCCAGTCAGGCCGGTCGGGCTTGTCGACGCGCGACGTCCACGCGTTCAGGTCGATGCACCCCATGTTGACCATCCACAGCAACGCCAGGTCGTCGTTGACGAGCGCGTAGTCGATCGTCCGCAGCTCACCGTCGCGCGTGGAGGCCGGGAACGGGGCTCGCGGGATCCACTCCGGCATGTGCGACGGGGCGTCCTTCTGGAAGAAGTGCTTTCCCTGCCAGCCGTCCGGATAGCGCTTCATCGTGAACGGCCTGTGCCGGAGGTGCGGCACGAGCACCGGCGAGATGTCCCTGTAGAACGCCAGCAGGTCGCCCTTCGTGATTCCTTCGTCGGGCCAGAACGGCTTCTCGAGGTTCGAGAGCCGGAGGACGCGAGCTCCGCGCCGGATCTCCGCCGGCACAGAAATGCGCTCCACGACCACGTCCTCGGCCGGCTTGTCGTCGCGAAGGCCGACGTACACGGGCGCCCGCAGGCGGCCCTCGCGCGTCCGCTCGGCGAACTCGATCTCGACCACGAGCGACGGCTCGACCCAGGTCACGTCGTCTCGGCGCCCGCGCGGCAGCTTCGGCACGACCGCGAACGGCGTCTCCGCTCGCCGGAGCGGGGCGAGGAGGCCCTCCAGGCGATCGAGCTCGCCGTCCGTGAGCCCGGTGCCGACGTTGCCGGCGTAGCGCAGTCCGTCGGCGTCGTGCACGCCGAGGACGAGAGCTCCGATGCCGCTGCTGCGTCGCCCCTTGCCGCGCGTGAAGCCCACGACGACGAACTCCTGCCGCTGCTTCAGCTTCAACTTGCGCCAATCCTGCGAGCGGCGGCCCGGCTGATAGCTCGATGCAGCTCGCTTGGCGACCACCCCTTCGAGCCCGTGGGCCCGCGCCGCGTGCTCGAGCGCCACACCGTCGTCGAACGACGGCGACAGCAGCACACCGTCGGCCGACGTGTCCACCAGCTCCTCGAGCACGGCCCGCCGTTCGAGGTAGGTGCGATCGAGGAGTGGCTCGCCGTCGCGTTCGAGCACATCGAAGGCGGCGAACACGAGCGTGCCCTCGCCCTGCTGCAGGAGCCCGAACCCGGAGCGGCCGGCATCGTCGAGCGCGCAGACCTCACCGTCGAGCACCGCCGACGGTGAGCGCACCGCGAGCCCGATCGCCGTGGCGACGGTGGGGAAGCGCGCGGTGAGATCATTGTCGTTCCGGCTGCGGAGGGTGGCCTCGCCGCCTGCGACGCGCGCGAGAGCGCGGTA
>JANOUB010000204.1:0-4670 GCA_031416615.1 Thermoleophilia bacterium | reverse complement strand
GCGCGGCAGGCGCTGCGCGAGGCCGGGAACCGTGCGTATGCGCTGAGCGCGCTGGAGTCGGCCGCGAGTCTGTACGCGAAGGCGCTCGAGCTCTGGCCGAAGAACGATCCCGCCTATCCTCGCCTGCTGCTCGAGCTCGGGAAGACGCTCCAGTGGATGCGGAACGAAGGTGCGTTGGAGCTGCGGGAGGCCGCTGGTTTGCTCCTCTCCGCAGGGGAGGTCGAGGGCGCGGCAGAAGCTGAGTCGCTCCTCGCCGATCTTCACTGGGTCAGCGGAGCGCAGGAGGTGGCGGGGAAGCATTACGAGCGCTCAGTCGAGCTCATCGCAGGTCTCCCCGAGACACGGGCGACGGCAAAAATCCGTGCGGGAGCCTGGCGTGCCGATCTGCTCGCGAACGAGGACACTTCACTCGAGGAGGGCAGACGCATCCTCGCGCTCACCGAGGAACTCGGTACGACCGAGGAGATCCTCGATGCCCGGATCACTCTCGGTCTGGGCCATGCCTACCATGGCGACCCGCAGGCGTCGATCATCGAGCTGGAGCTCGCGCTCGACCAGTGTCAGCAGGCGAAGTCGCACCTCGCCGCGCGCGCCTACCTGAATCTCGCGTCGACGCACGGCACCGCCGGCGACCTCCGCCGCTCGGCCGAGCTGAATCGCGAAGGGCTCGAGGTGGCGCGCCGCCTCGGGAGCTTCGGTCTCGAGCGCTGGCTCGCAGCCGAGTGCGTGCTGGACGACTATGTCGCCGGTGCCTGGGACGCGGCGACGGCGGGCGCGTCATCATTCCTCGAGCAGCGGGGTGACTCGGCCGAGTACATGGATCACGCCGCGCACCATGTGCTCGCGGCCACGGCCGCCGCGCGTGGCGACCGCCGTGGCGCGGACGTGCACGCTAGGGTCATGCCCGCCCGCGGCCGCGAGATCGGTGATCCCCAGGCGCTCTGGGGGCCGCTCGGCGTATGTGCCCGCCTCGCGCATGAGGCCGGCGAGCTCGACGCGGCGCGGTCCCTGGTCAGCGAGTTCGCCTCCGCCCTCGCTGCCGCCGAGTCCTTCCAGATCGACGTGCACCAGCTCGACGGCTTCGTCGCCGCCGCGGCGCTCGGCCTCGGCTACCAGCTGGGAGGCCACCTCGCCAAGGCGGCGTTCGACAGCCCCTGGGTCGACGCGGCAGCACAGATCTCCGAGGGTCGCCTGGAGGAGGCAGGTGAGACGCTGCATGCCCATGAGGCTCATACCTATGCCGCGATGGTGCGCCTCCTCGCGGCAGAGTTCGCCGGGCGAGAGACACCCGGGCTGCGCGATGCGATCGGCTTCTACGAGAGCGTCGGGGCGACCGCGTACCTCGCGCGCGCCGAAGTGCTGCTCCGCAACGTCGGCTGACCGGCGCGGCTGCGCCCCGCGTGGGAGACGCAGGCGCGTCTCCCCAACAGCGGCGGTGAGCCGCAGCGGCGGAACTCGACGGTGTCGCCCCCGCGGGCGTGCCAGCCGGCCATGCCGCCCTCGATCACCGGACGGGCGTCGTAGCCGCGACTACGCAGGATGCTCGCCGCGATCGCAGCTCTGGCGCCGCTTTCACAGATCGTCACGACCGGACGGTCAAGGGCGATGTCGGGGCAGCACATCGTCATCAACCGGTACGGGACGTTCCGACTGCCGGGGATGTACCCCGTGTCGCGCTCGTCCTTCTCGCGCACGTCGATCACCTCTGCTCCGGCTGCCATCAGCAACTCGAGCTCGTCGAGCGTGACGGGTTGGGTGCGCTCCTCGCCGGACGAAAGGACGTACCCGTCGAGTTCGAGGAGCGCGACCGATCGCAGGCCTTCGATCGCCCGGAGGGCTTCGTCCCGTGTTGTCGCGATCACGGTGATGCTCCGGCCGGCGTCGAGGACGAACCCCGCTCGTGTGGCAAAGCTCGATCCTGAGACCGGCACGTTGAACGAGCCTGGAGTGTGACCCTCGAGATGGGTGGCCGCAGGCCGCACGTCGAGCAGTTGCGAGTCGGCAGCCGGAGCCACGAGCTCCTCCGCCTGGCGAGGTGCCCCGAGGAACGGCCCCTGGTTCAGCTCGACGATCTGCCGGAGATTCGGCGGCTTCGGCGCGGCGATAGCGGCAGACTCCGCGATGAACGAGTCCATGTCGACGAGCCCGACGGCGGGGTTGTACGACCGCTCGAAACCGATCGTGGTCGACGGCTTCGAGCTCATCGCCTTCCCGCAGAGGGAGCCCGCGACGTGGCCGGGGAAGACCTCGACGCCGTCCGGCAGCTCCATCAGCCGCCGGAGCGAATGGAACAGCCCTTCGGCGCCCTCGCGGGCGCCGACCGCGAGATCGGGCCGCGCAGCGTCACCGACGAACAGCGAGTCGCCCGTCAACACGAGCCAGGGCTCGTCGCCGCGAGAGCGGTCGATCACGGCGAGCGCGCAGTGCTCGGGCCGGTGACCCGGCGTGTGGATCACCCGCAAGAGGACGGCTCCGACCTCGATCTCGTCACCGTCATGCAGGGCGTCGTGAGGATAGCCGGCCTCCGCAGCGGCGTGGATCGAGACGGGGACGGCGTGCTCGAGGGCGAGGCGGCCATGGCCTGCGAGATGGTCGGCGTGGGTGTGCGTCTCGATCGTGCGGACGATCCGGACGTCGCGACGGGCTGCCTCCGCGATCACGGGCTCGGTCGCGTACGGCGGGTCGACAACCACGGCGATGCCCGCTTCTTCGTCCCCCACGAGGTAACACGCACAACCCAGGTCGTCGTTCAGGAACTGATGGAAGATCACAGGTCCGACGGTAGCACCCTGTCTCGCTATCGATCTTGAAGTAGCCACGCTTCGGACGTGATGGGGCACCGTGGGACGAAGCCCATGCGTTCGGCAGAGTTAGCGCCTGATCGAGCCTGCCTTCGCGAGAGGACAGTTCCGGCATGCGGAGCGGAAGGCACTTCTTGCGGTCGACCCACAAGAGGCGGCACGCCGCTCGACACCCCCGGACGGGTGATGGAACGAGGTGCCGTCGGTTGTACAAGTAGCGCCAGCGGCGATTTGCCGCACCGACCGGAGGGAACCGGCGCCGGTCGCGTCGTCAGGAAAGGAGAAGCAGCATGCCTCCAACGCCCAAGGGGACAGTCCTCGAGATCGAGGAAATTAGGGAGGACGCGGCAAAGGAGCACATCCGCGAGACGTACGCCGACGCCGACGGGGCGCTCGAGTTCTTCGACGGCTACATCGCCCAGAAGGAGAAGGCGCTCAAGGCCTTCGACGCGGAGGTGGGGAAGAACCAGGCGCTCGCGGCCACGTTCGCGAAGAACCCGGTCGGGACGCTGCAGGAGCGCGGGCTTCTCGGCCCGCTCGACCGCATCAACATCGAGGGGCTGACGAACCCGTTCCAGGCGCTGCCCTGGCCGTTCCCCCACTGCCACTTCCACTACGTGCTCCAGTGCCGGTGGGAGATCCACTGGGTGTGCATTCGGATCTTCGGCTTCCGGTGGTGCTGGCCTGTGCACCACCTCCACTGCAAGTGGGTCGCCCGGATCCACTGCCACTTCTGACAGGAAAAACCCGTGGGGCCGAGGCGTCTCGGCCCCACGGGTGATCGACCGAGGGAAGGCGCGATGACGAGCAGCGGCAGGGGCGCCTCGCATCGATCCCGAACACTCGTGGTTTCCGGCGCGTCATCGCTCTTGAACTGGCCTCCGGCGGCGATAACGCAGGCCGATGAGGCTGCCGGCGATTACGACGATCCCGGCAATGGCTGCTGCCACGGCTCCCCAGGGGTGTTGGTCGGGCGCCTTCGCACCGGCAGCCGGGAGCACGCTGAAGTCGGCCTTCCAGCGGACGACGGCGCCGTCGTGAACGCGATCTCGCTTCCAACCCCGTCTTCGACGTACGGCGGAGACACGATGACGTGCGGGGCTGCGGCTGCCGGGACGATCAGGGCGATCGCTGTGACCACGAGCGCTCGCTTCACGGCAGGCCGAGGAGACGGGCGATCACCATGCGCTGCACTTCGTTCGTGCCCTCGCCGATCTCGAGGATCTTCTGGTCGCGATACAACCGCGAGATGGCGAACTCATCGCTGAAGCCGTAGCCGCCATGGATCTGTAGCGACGCGTTGACGGCACGGTTCGAGAGCTCGCCGGTGTACAGCTTGGCCATCGCAGCCTCCCGGGCAAAGGGGCGGCCGTGATCCTTGAGCCAGGCTGCCTTCCAGACGAGCCCGCGAGCCGCCTCGATCTCGGTCGCCATGTCCGCCAGCTTGAACTGGATCGCCTGGAAGGACGAGATCGGCCGGCCGAACTGGTGTCGTTCGCGTGCGTAGGCGTACGCGAGGTCGTAGGCGCCCTGGGCGAGTCCGACGCCCATCGCGGCGACGGAGATGCGTCCGCCGTCCAGGATCTGGAGGAACTGGTGGAAGCCCTGGCCGCGCTCGCCGAGGAGGTTCTGCGCAGGCACGGCGCACTCGGCGAACGACAGCGCCCGCGTGTCGGACGCCTTCCAGCCCATCTTGTGCAGCGGTTCGGAGATCTCGTAGCCGGGCGTGCCGTTCTCGATCACGACGTTCGAGATCTCGCCTTCACCGGTCAGTGCTGTGATCGTCACGCACTGCGTGATCTCGGTCCCCGCATTGGTGATGAAGACCTTGGAGCCGTTCACGACCCAGCTGTCATCGCGCAGGGTCGC
>JANOUB010000203.1:0-6471 GCA_031416615.1 Thermoleophilia bacterium | reverse complement strand
TCGTCGCCGAGCTCGTTCCCGGGATCGAGCAGCTGCGGTTCGCGAACTCCGGTACCGAGGCGACCCAGGCAGCCGTCCGCCTGGCCCGCGCCGCCACCGGCCGCGACCTCGTGATCAAGTTCGAAGGGCACTACCACGGCTGGGCCGACCACCTCGCCGCCGGGAGTGGGGCGGCCTCGGCCGCGCGGCCGGCGCGACCCGACTCGGCCGGGATCCCGGCCGCCGTCATGGCCTCGCTCTGGACGGTGCCGTGGAACGACGCCGAGGCGATCGCGGAGGCAATCGAGGCGGCCGGTGATCGCCTCGCCGCGGTGATCTGCGAGGTCGTGCCCGGGTCGGGGGGCGTACTCGAGCCGCGCCCGGGCTTTCTCGAGCAGCTCGTCTCGGCCACGCGGGAGGCCGGCGCGCTCGTCATCTTTGACGAAGTGATGACGGGTTTCAGGCTCGCTGCCGGCGGCGCGCAGGAGCGGTACGGGATCACGCCGGACATCACGACCCTCGGAAAGGTGATCGGAGGAGGGATGGCGGTCGCCGCGTTCGGCGGCTCGGGCGAGCTGATGCGTTGGGAGGCGGAGAACCGCGCCGTTCACGGCGGCACCTACACCGGCTCGCCGCTTGGGCTCGCCGCGGCCGCCGCTGTGCTCCGGCGGATCGCTGCCGAGCCGGGCCTCTACGACGAGCTCGAGGAGCGCTCAGCGCTGCTGGCCGACGGGATCGAAGACGCCTTTGCGGACGCCGGTGTCGAGGGCCATGTGCGCCGGGTCGGCTCGATGCTCCAGCCCTTCCTCGCGGCCCGTCCGGACGAAGAGCCACGCGACGTCAACGAGGCTGCCGCGCTCCAGCCAACCGATCGGTACCTCGCCTTCTGTGACGGGCTCGAAGCGCGCGGCGTGTACGCGCATCGCTACGCCCTCGGGCGCTGGTTCGTGTCGCTCGCCCACGGTCCCGAGGAGATCGATGCGACGCTACGGGCCGTCCGTGGGGCGGCTGCGTAAGCCTGGCCGTAGTAGCCGACCTTCTTCGGCGCCGGCGCCCGGGCGGCTGGCTGAAGCCGGCCGCCACTCGGCCGATTGTCAGTGCCTGCGCCAGAGCCTCCGCGTGAAGAGGCCGAAGAGGATCGCGGTCGCGAGCGCCGTCAAGGCAACCGACCACTGGCGGCTCGCGATGCTGACTCCGACGATCGCGAGCAGGACGGCGGTGTAGAAGACGAACCAGAACCGCGTTCGGCGGCGCCGGCCGCTCGGGGGCGAACTCACGAGCCGTTCACCATGTCGGAGAACCTGCCGGTCGCCTCGTCCGCCAGGTTCATCTTGCGGGTGCCTCCGGCACCATCTCATCCTTGATTACGGTCGTGTCCACGGGCATGACCGTAGCTTTCGCGAAGGCGCCACGAGCAGAACGTCGGCATGCCGGGGCGAGGCGACGATCCCGAGCCCGTACCGTGCCTTGTCGACGGTCGGGCCCGAGATGAGAGCAGTTTCGTGTTTTTAGCCGTTGCAGGAGCCGCAGTCGACGTGGCGCGGCGGCAAGGGTGTCATGTCCTCGCGTGCCCGACGGAGCCGTTGATCGTGAGGCCTCCGTCGACGAGCAACTCGTGCCCCGTCACGTAGCGTGATGCGTCCGAGGCGAGGAAGATCGCCGCATCGCCGATCTCTGCGGGGTCACCGATACGACCCAGCGAGATCCGGCTCTCGTAGGCCGCGCGTACCTCCGGGGTATACGCAGCCTTGTTCAGAGGGGTATCGGTCGCGCCGGGGGCGAGCGCGTTGACGGTGATCCCGTGGGGGGCCAGCTCGACGGCAAGGGTCTTTGTGAGTCCGACAATGCCGCCCTTGGCGGTGATGTAGGCCGACAAATTGGCGAGCGGTTGCACGTCGGCGGCCGAGCTGACGTTCACGATCCGGCCACCCCGGCCGGCTGCGACCATGCGGCGTGCGGCGGCCCGGCAGCCCCACACGTAGCCGAGCAGGTTGGGTGCGAGGAGGTCGGCCCAGTCCTGCTCGGTCGTCTCGAGAAACGGCTTCACGAGCAGGCGAGCGGCGTTGTTGACCCAGATGTCGAGGCGCCCGAAGCTGTCGACTGCGACGTCCGCGGCGCGCTCGACATCGGCGGGAGAGCTTGTGTCACCGACGAGCTGCACCGATCGTCCCTCTCGCTCGGAGATCGCTGCCGCCGTTTCGGCGCCGTCGTCGAGCGACAGACCGACGATGTCCGCCCCCGCGTTGGCAAGCGCAATCGCGATGGCCTGCCCGATGCCGCTGGAGGCGCCGGTGACGACCGCGCTGCGGCCACTCAGATCGAAGGGTGACGGTGTCGGCACGATGGTGGCTGTCTGGAGGCTTGGTGTGGGAGTACGTGTGCGAGTATGTGTGCGAGGCACGATTCAACCCCGTCCCGGGAGACGTAGTCTACGAGCGTGAAGCTCGGTGTCGCCGCTGCCGTCGTCGACGGGTCGCTTGTCCGCGGTGATGTCGAGATCCACGAGGGCCGGATCGCTGCCGTGGGCCTGCCGGGCGGGCGCTCAGGCATCGCGATCCCCGGCCTCGTCGACCTTCAGGTGAACGGCTTTCGCGGGATCGACGTGCTCCAGGCGACTCCCGACGAGATCCTGGCACTCGGTGTCGAACTCGCCCGTACCGGGGTCCTGTGGTACCAGCCGACGTTGATCACGGCGCCCGAGGAGCTCACGCGCCTCGCGCTCGCCACGATTGGCGAGTCGGTTGGCGGCCCGCAGACGAGGGACGCTGGAGCACGCATTCTCGGTGCGCATCTCGAGGGGCCGTTCCTCAGCGAGGAGCGTGCGGGCGCGCACCCCGTCGAGCATCTGCGGCGCCCCGACCTCGACTTGCTGGCCTCGTTCCTGCTCGCTGGTTGCGCCGTCACGACCGTCACGCTCGCGCCGGAGTTGCCGCGCGCGGACGAGATCATCGACGCGCTTATCGGACGGAACATCACCGTGTCTCTGGGGCACACCGACGCGACCGCCCCTGTTGCGCATGCTGCTTTCGATCAGGGCGCGCGAACGGTGACGCACCTCTTCAACGCGATGCGGCCCTTCGGCCATCGCGATCCCGGCGTCGTCGGCGCCGCACTCGCACGGGAGGATGTGATCGTGCAGATGATCGCGGACGGCGTGCATCTCGCACCGGAGGCGATCCTCGCGACCTGGCGGGCTGCCCGCGGCCGGGTCGCACTCGTCTCCGACCTGATCGCGGCCGGCGGCCTCGGTGACGGGGCGTTCCGGTTCGGCACGGCCGACGTCACGGTCGAGGGCGGTGTTTCGCGACTGGCAGACGGCACTCTCGCCGGAGCTGTTCGCCCGCTCGCCTGGGGTCTGCGGATGCTGGTCGAGTTGGGGGTGCCGATCGTCGAGGCGGTCGATGCCGTTACGCGCACACCGGCACGCGTGATCGGTCGCGACGACATCGCGCTCCTGAGGCCGGGGGCGCCCGCCGATCTCGTCGTGCTCGACGACGACTTCGCGGTGGAGCGGGTGCTGCTCGGCGGCTCGCTCGTCGAATAGGTCGTTGCCCTCCCCGGCACGCACCCCTGATCCACATCAAGCCGCTACGGTTCGGTGGGCGGACGCCTGGCCGCGTCGAGTTCCTTGCGCAGCACGGCCGCATCCTCCTTGGAGCGGCGCCGCGAGCGGAGCAGCAGGCCGACGGCGAGGACGACGAGCGCGGCGACAATGGCGCCGATCAGGCTGCTCGCGCGGAAGCCCGGCGCATCGACGTCGAGGGTGCGCTCGCCCGCATGCGCGGCACTGCCGGGGCCGAGCACGATTCCGAGCGTGAGCAGATTGGGCGAGGCGATCAGCAGCGCCACCCCGAGCAGGATCAGCCGGCCCTTCCAGCTCGTGATCCTGCGCACCCCGAACCACAGCACGTCGAGCGCGAGCAACGTGAACGCGAAGCCGTAGAAGAGACCGAGCCCGATGCCGCTCGTGAAGCTGCCGTTCGCCTGGTCGGCGATCCGGTGCGACCACCAGCGCGGCAGAAATGCGCTGCCGGCGATCAGCGCGACGGAGGCGAGGACGACCACCACGATCACCGTGAGCGGTCGCGGCTTGCGACGACCTTGCTCGGGGGAAGCTGCGGGTGCTGAGGACATCCGGCCTCAGTCTCTCATGCCAGGCTGGAACCAGGCTCAGGCGAGCAGGTCCCGCACGGAGGCCGCGAGCACGAGCTTGAACGCGCTGCGGCCGCCGGAGGCAGGTGCGCGGTCGCCGGTGGGGCGGAAGCCGGCCCTCTCGTACAGCGCCTGCGCCGGGGCGTTCGCCTCCTGCACGAAGAGGACGACCCGGTTCGATCCCCGTCCGAGCGCCCAGCCGGCGACGGCGCGAATCAAGTCGCGGGCGACTCCGCGGCCGCGGGCTTTCGGAGCGACCCACATCGAGATCAGCTGCACCTCGAGTGGATTCACGCGGGCGAATGCGCCGACGACGCCGAGCCAGTGGTCGTCTTCCTCGGCGACGAGGAGCGTCTTCTGGTCGCCGACTGCTGCCTCGGCGACCCAGTCGCGCCACGTCTGCTCGGGCTCGCGCACCATGTCGTCGTAGCGGGTGGAGAAGAAGTCGGCGTCGTCGCGCAGCATGCGCAGGCGGGTCTCGCGCCAGCGGCGCCACTCGTCGGCTCGTACCGGGCGGATCGCAACCGGGTTGCGCTGCTCAGGCATCGGCGAGGTCGGTCACACCGCTGAGGCTAACGATCTTGCGGCGAGCACTCGGCGGTAGGCCCCTCGCAGCAGCCGATCTTGAAGTGGCAGCGTGGGCACTGGAGGGTCGCGTGCCGCCACTCCATGGCCGTACCGCAGCGCCAGCACGGCTCGGCGTGGGAAACCGGAGCGTTCGGGGCCGACGTGAGGGCGGGCTCGGTCACGAGTTGCAGGAAGTGTAGGGAGCGCCTCTGACGGCACCCCCATGCGCCTACCTGTCCGACTGCCAGACGACCTCGTACACGTCCACTACCGTCCGCCTTCCCGCGAATCTCCTCGGAGATCCCGAATGACGCAACGCGTGCAAACATCTGCTCCTCCTCGGTCGGGTGATCGGGAGGAATCGCGACGGCGTGACATTGTCAAGCGGCGGAGCCGGTACCGTCGATCGGCCGCGGTTCGGCGCCCAACTGCTGGAACATGTCCAAATGGTCGGTTTCGTGCCAATGGCATGTGACGCGCGCCTCGCGAAACTCGAAGATGTCGATTCCGCTGAGTTCGAAGGTCATCCCCCGTGCCGGCACCGTCTTGAAGTCGCCGGTGTGCGTCGCACGGTAGACAACGCGGCTCACGATGACACTCCCACAGGTGAAGATCTCCTGCACATCGGCGTCGAACTCGGAGAAATGGCAGAGCCAGGCCTCGGCGCCGTTGACAAAGTCGTCGACGGAGGTTTCCTGACCGTTCAGTCGGAAGGTGGGAGCGTAGAACTCGCGGGCGGCCACGACGTTGCCCTGGCTCCAGACCCGATTCCAATACCGTCGTACGGAGTGCTCACTCGACGACTCGACCACGAGGCTGACTATAGGGGGTACGCCCCCTTGCGTCAGTATCACCAGACAAGGCGACGACCAGATTCGAACTGGTGTACGAGGCTTTGCAGGCCTCTGCCTAACCACTCGGCCACGTCGCCAGACCGGCGCATCCTAGCCGCGCCAGCGGCTTGGCCCGTCGGTGCGGCCGGGAGAGCTTGACAACGAAATGTGTCAAGGAGCACAATCAAGGGATGCACACGGTTTCTGAGATCCTGAGCGAGAAGAGCGGCGCCGTGATCGAGATCGACGGCGGCGCCACCGTGTTCGAGGCCGTCAAGGCTATGGTCGAGGCGAACGTCGGGGCACTGCTCGTCACCGACGGCAAGGAGATCGCCGGCATCTTCACCGAGCGTGACTACCTGCGCCGGATCGCAGTCGAAGGCCGCCGGTCTCGGGACACGTTCGTGCGCGAGGTGATGTCGGCGCCGGTGATCTGCATCACGCCGGAGACGGGGGTCGACGAGAGCATGGCGCTGATGAGCGACCGTCGCATCCGCCACGCGCCCGTCGTCGAGGACGGGGCGGTCGTTGGGATGATCTCGATCGGCGACCTCGTCAACTTCACGTCGAAGCGCAAGAGCTTCCAGATCCAGTACCTGACGGACTACATCAGCGCACGGTAGCGAGCCGCTTCGTTGTCAAGAGGCGGGCGGCGATATCGAGGAAGTCGCTTCGGCGCCCAGAGTTGCACGCTTGATCAGGGCCACAATTCAATCCGGTTACCGCGCCGCCTCGTAGTGACGGAGTAGAGCAGTCGAACAGGAGGAGGCCTCGCATGACCAAGATCGTCTCGCTCGTCGCAACAGCCGTCGCGCTCGCGGTCGTGGGCGTAGCCCTGGCAAGCTCCGCCAAGACGGTCTACACGTACAGGTCGGTGATGGCGCCCGGCGCGGAAGTCCCGAAGCCGAAGGCGCCCGCGACCGCGAAGGGACTGTTCACC
>JANOUB010000202.1:0-4818 GCA_031416615.1 Thermoleophilia bacterium | reverse complement strand
GCAGCGCGCGAGGCAGGCGGCGACGGGATGGAGATCATGATCGATGCCGGCCTCGGCTTCGTCGCGGACGCAGCCAAGGCGATCGCCGTTGCACGCGAATACGAGCGACTCGGCATCTACTGGCTCGAGGAGCCGTTCGAGCCGGACGAGTACGAGGCCTATGCGGAACTCGCCGACACCGTCGACATCAGGGTCGCCGCCGGCGAGCAGGACGCTACCTGGTGGGGCTTCAGGGAGCTGATCGAGCGCGCGCATGTCGACGTCGTGCAGCCCGACGTGACCCGCTGCGGGGGCATCACGGAGACGCTCCGGATCGCCGAGCTCGCACGTTCCCACGGGATTGCGACCGTCGCGCATGCGTGGAAGAGCGGCATCATCAAGGCGGCCTCGCTGCACGTGAACGCGGTGCTGCCGGACGGGATCTGGCAGGAGTACTGCGTGGCAGATACGCCGATCAACACGAGGCTGACCGTGCAGCGGCTCCCGATCGAAGCGGACGGGTACGTTGCCGTTCCGACGGCACCCGGGCTCGGCGTCGACCTCGACGAGGACGTGCTCGAGAGCCTGAGGGTTCACGCATGAGCCTTGGGGCGTCTATCGCCTCGCAGGCAGCCGCGCAGCTCGCGGCCCGCGCCGCCGCGGTCATCCCCGGCGGCGTCAACAGCGGCCAGCGGCGCGTTGCCGGCCTCGAGGATCTCGTCATCTCGGCGACGAGCGGATCGACGTTCACCGATGCCGACGGCCGCGTCTTCACCGACTACCATGCCGCCTTCGGACCACCGCTCCTTGGGCACAACGACCCCGATGTCGATGCCGCCGCGGCAGCGGCCGGACGCTCCGTCGGCCTGATGGGGGTCGGCGTCACTCGGGTCGAGATCGAACTGGCCGAGCGGCTCGTTGCTGCGGTGCCGTCACTCGAGAAGGTGTTGCTCACCTGCACGGGCAGCGAAGCGACCTTCCATGCCTTGCGCCTCGCGCGCACCGCGACCGGCCGCCGCCACGTGATCAAGTTCCAGGGCTGCTACCACGGCTGGCACGACTCGGTTGCGATGAACGTGATCTCTCCTGCCGAGCGTGTCGGATCGAAGGATCCGCTCTCGGGCGGGATGCTGCCCGAGGTGGTCGCCGCCACGATCGTCTGCCCCTTCAACGACGCCGATGCAGTGGAGCGGGCCCTCGACGAGCACGACGGCGATGTCGCCGCGATCATCCTCGAGCCAATCCCGCACAACATCGGCGCCGTGCTGCCGCTGCCTGGATTCCTCGAGCGGCTACGCGAGCTCGCGACAAAGCACGGCACCGTTCTCGTCTTCGACGAGGTGATCACCGGGTTCCGCCACGGGCTCGGCGGCTACCAGGCGATCGCGGGTGTGACCCCCGACCTGACGACGCTCGGCAAGGCGATGGCGAACGGCTGGCCCGTGTCGGCGCTCGGCGGCAAGGCCGAGTTGATGGATCTCTTCTCGACGACGCCCGGGCAGCCCGCGTTCTTCGCAGGCACGTTCAACGGCCACCCGGCGACGACCGCAGCGGCGCTCGCCACGATCGACAAGCTCGAGCGTGAGCCGGTTCACGAGCACGTCTTCCGGCTCGGCGAACGAACACGGACGGGCCTGCAGGAGCTCTACGACAGGCTCGGGGTGCCGGCCGTGGTATCCGGCTTCGGCTCCATCTTCCTGTCGTACTTCCTCGAGGGCCCGGTCGAGCGCTACGACGACCTGCTGCGCAACGACGTCGACCTGTTCGTCGGCTACCGGCGCGAGTTGATGAAGGACGGGATCTTCGAACTGCCGCTGAACCTGAAGCGCAGCCACTTCTCCTACGCCCACACCGAGGAGGACGTCGACCGGCTACTCGCCGCCACGGAGAGTGCCGTGATCCGGGTGCTGGAATCGCGCGAATGAACGCCCCATCGCCGGTCGTCTGCACGGTGGACCTCGCCGCCCCCGGCAAGCAGGTCGGGCATCTCGCGTTCCCGAAGATCACGAACACGGCGGGCTGGGCGAGCACGTTCGTCCACATCGCCTCGATCGCGAACGGCGAGGGACCCACCATCCTCGTTTTGGCGGGGAACCACGGCGACGAGTACGAGGGCCAGGTCGCGGCATTGCGCCTGCTCCAGGAGCTGCAGCCCGAGCAGATATCGGGCCGCGTGATCGTGATCCCGGTGCTCTCCCCTGCAGCGTCCAAGGCGAATACGCGCAACTGGCCCTCCGGGGCGAACTTCAACCGTTCGTTCCCCGGCCGCTCCGACGGCCCGCCGAACGAACAGCTGGCCGACTTCCTCACGCGCGTGTTATTCCCGCTCGCCGACGTCGTCATCGACATGCACTCCGGCGGCCGCAGCGCCTGGTTCCTGCCCTGCTCGCACATGCACGTCGTTGACGATCCCGTCCAGCGCAAGGCGATGCTCGAGGGGATGGAAGCGTGGTGCAGCGACTGGCACTACCTCTACATCGACGTCAACGGCACCGGCCTGCTGCCCGTCGAGGCAGAGAACCAGGGCAAGCTCGTGATCACGACCGAGCTCGGCGGCGGCGGCCGTGTCCCCGCGCCGGTACACCAGCTCGCCTGGAGCGGCCTCAACAATGTGCTGCGCCACGTCGGGGTGCTGAGGGGAGAGGTACAGACCCGGGCCTCGCTCGGACTGCCTCCGGCGATCATCCTCGACGGTCGCAATCCCGAGACGATCGTCGTCTCTCCCGAAGACGGAATGTTCGAAGGAATCCTCGAGCCGGGCGACCCGGTCGCGGCCGGCGAGCCGGTTGGGCGGCTCTGGTTCATCGACCGGCCAGATCGGGCGCCGGAGCTTCTGCTGGCCCCACTCGATGGGTTCGTCGTCGTGACCAAGGCGATCCCGGTCACCGAGCAAGGCGACTGCGTCTTCGTGATCGGGCAGCCGATCGACCGCACCGCGCTGCTGTAGCGGCTTGGCGTGAGACCGGCAACACGCGCGGATGGGAGCCTGAGCGACGTGGCAGTTCCGACGCCCAACCCAGGAGACCGGCTGAAGCCGGTCACCGAGCGCCAGGCATCCTGATGCGACCGGTCGCGGCGCTCTCGGCGCTCGGCGACCGGACGTTCGGCAGCCTCCGCCGGCACCGCAACTACCGGTTGTACTTCGCCGGCAACGGGATCTCCTTCATCGGGACGTGGATGCAGCAGATCGCCGCCTATTGGCTCGTTCTCGAGCTGACGGGGTCGCCTATCGCCGTCGGTGCCCTCGCGCTCGTGCAGACACTCCCCGTGACGGTGCTCGCTCTCGTCGGCGGCACCATCGCCGACCGGGTCAACCTCCGGCGGCTGGTGGTCACATGCGAGTCCGTCCTGGCGGTCGTTGCGACGATTCTCGCCGTCCTGGCGCTCACGGGCCTGATCGAGGTCTGGCAGCTCTATGCCCTCGGCCTCGTGCAGGGGATCGCGATCGCCCTCGACGCGCCGGCACGCCACACGCTCGTGTTTCAGATCGTGGGACGAGCCGATCTCCCGAACGCCGTTGCGCTCAGCTCGGCGCTCGGCACGAGCGCCCGGATCGTCGGCCCGGCGCTCGGGGGACTCGTCGTCGCGGCGGCGGGCGCCGGCGTTGCCTTTGCGGTGAACGCCGTCAGCTACGTCGTCGTGATCTGCGCGATCCTTGCGATGCGGCTACCCGCGCAGCTTCCACGTTCGGGACCGCCACCGCGCGTGCTCGTCGGTATCGCCGAAGGGCTTGCTTTCGTCTGGAGTTCGCGGCGCGTTACCGTCACATTCCTCACCGTCCTGCTCGTGAGCACATTCTCGTTCAACTTCGACGTGCTGCTCCCGCTCGTCGCCCGGCTGACCCTTGACCAGGGAGCGGCAACGTTCGGCCTGATCGCCTCGGTCTTCGGTGCAGGCGCACTCTGCGGAGCACTGATCCTTGCCACGATCGGGCGGGCGCGTCTCCTGCTCGTCCTCGTCGGCGCCTTCGGCTTCGGGGGCTTTCAGCTCCTGCTCGCTCCGCAAGACACCCTCCCGGCCGTCTGTGCCGTCCTCTTCGTGATCGGGATCTTCTACGTGATCTGGGGCTCGAGCGCTCTCGCGACGCTGCAGCTCGCAGCCCCCGCACATCTACGGGGGCGGGCAGCGAGCCTCTACTTCTTTGCCTTCATGGGCGGGGCACCACTCGGGGGCCTCCTGGCAGGCTCACTGACCGCTCACGGAGGCACCCGGCTCGCCTTCGCCGTCGCCGGCATGATCGCCGTCCTCGTCGCCGCGTCGGGCGCCCTCGTCGTGCTCGCAGGCCGTGCTTCGGCGGCGCGGGCTTCACACCCGAGCAGATCGCTCGACCGACCCTCGGAAAGGGGCTCGAGATGAACACCACTGGAGAATGTCTCGCTGGTGATCAACATGTCGCACACGCACGCGGGCGCCAACGTCAACTCACAGCTTCGCGACAAGCCGGGCGCCGAACTGATCCAGCCCTACCTCGACCACCTGGGAGAGCAGATCGGAGACGCTGTCGCCGAGGCGATCGCCGCGCTCGAGCCGGCGTGGGTCACCTTCGGGCAGGGCCGCTGCGGACTGGCGGCGAACCGCGACCTCTGGGATCCCGTCGCTGAGCGGTTCGCCTGCGGCTACAACCCGGACACGTCCGCGGACGACACGGTGCTCGTTGCGCGGGTCACCGGCGACGCGGGCGAACCGCGGGCGACTCTGTTCAACTACGCGTGCCACCCGACGACCCTCGCCTGGCAGAACCGGTTGCTGTCGCCCGACTTCATCGGCGCCGCGCGTGAGGTTTTGGAGGATGCCTTCGGCGTGCCGGCGCTCTTTCTCCAGGGTGCCTCGGGAGATCTG
>JANOUB010000201.1:0-1907 GCA_031416615.1 Thermoleophilia bacterium | reverse complement strand
ACGATCTCGATTACGCTGACGGGGCGCGACGGCGATGTCGTGCTCGCGATCGCCGACGACGGCGACGGCATGCAGGCCGCGCCCGACAGCACCGGTCTCTCCATCGTTCGCGCGCTCGTTCGTGACGAGCTCGGCGGCGAGCTGACACTTCTCGACGATCGTGGTCTGTGTGCCGAGGTCAGGTTCCCGGCACGTACTAGGGGCTTGATGGGAAAGGACGACGATGCGAATCCTGATCGCTGAAGACGAGACGATCATCAGGCTCGACCTGCGAGAGATGCTCGAGAAGGCTGGTTTCGACGTGTGCGCAGAAGCGAAGGACGGGGAGGAGGCAGTCACGCTCGCCCGTACGCTCGAGCCCGATCTTGCCCTGCTCGACGTGAAGATGCCGAAGCTCGACGGGATCGAAGCGGCGAGGCGCATCCTCGAGGAGCGCCCGATCCCGATCGTGATGGTGACCGCGTATGGCGAGGCGGAGCTCGTCTCGCGGGCGGTCGAGGCCGGTGTGTTCGGCTATCTCGTGAAGCCGTTCCGGGAGTCCGATCTGCTGCCCGCGATCGCTACCGCGCGCGCCCGGCACGAGGAGCTGGCAGCGCTCCGCGAGGAGGCGGACTCGCTCGGCGAGGCGCTCGCCGCGCGCAAGGCGATCGAGCGGGCGAAGGGCCTCCTGATGGAGCGGGACGGCCTGACCGAGCAGGAGGCGTTCGCGCGGCTCCGTAAGGCGAGCCAGATCTCGGGGCGACCGCTGAAAGTTGTGGCCGAGGCACTGATCGCGACGCTCGATGTGAAGGCGGCAGGGGGGCGGGGCGGAACCCGGGAGACAGGCTAAAGCCTGTCACCGTGCGGTGCGGTGACCGGCTTCAGCCGGTCTCCCGGGTTGCGTATCGGTGATTGGCTTGCAGGTGCGCGCGAGGCGGGAGGGGCGTCCGCCTCTCGGCTACGGCGCCGAGAGGAGCTGCTCATCTTGCCGTCGCCGGAGCCCGCGCCTGCCGAGCCAGGCGAGGAGGGTGAGTAGCGCCAGCGGGCCGACGATGACGAGCGCGTAGAGGACGATCATCGCCTCGAGCACGAGGATCTCGACCGCTCGGTCGAGGCCGCGATCCCAGCGCGTCGGCACGCTCGGCACGACGGACGACTGTCGGGTCTGCAGGCTCAACTGGATTGTGGCGTAGCGCGCCTCGGTGTTCACCTGTGCTTGGGCGCTGCGGGTCCGGCCGAGCTCGCTGCGGGCGGCGTCACGGCGCGCCTCGAGTGTGGCCTGCGTCTCCGCGTCGAGACCCGGGGCGGCAAGCCGTGCCGAGAGGCGGGCGATCCGCTCCCGCAGCGCCGTCTCTCGCTTCGTGAGCTCGTCGACCTGTCCCTGGAGGTCGTCGATCTGCACCTGCTGCGCCACGATCTTGCCAAGGCCGGAGAGCCGCACGATGGCGTCCTGCACGTTCGCGGTCGGCACCCTCAGGGTGAGCGACGAGACACCGGTGTCCGACGTCGCATACGACGCCGTGACGAGGTAGCCGCCGAGATCGCGCGTGATCCGCAACGCCTGCTGCGTGGCGCTCGAGAGCGCGTCGATATCTGTCACCGACAGCGTCAGCTGCGCCGAGTAGCGTTGCGCCCGGCCCGTGGTGGGCGCCGGTGTGGCGGCGTCCGAGGCTGTGGCCGCACCGGCCTTGAGCTGAGGCGTTAGTTCTTGCACGGAGCCTGTGACAGTCGTCTGCTGGGGGTTGGCCTCGGTTCTGACGGCTTCGGCTCCGACGGCGACGGCCTGCGGCCGGGAGCCGGAGTCGAGCAGCCCTGCGACCCCGGCCAGGCCGAGCAGCACGACGGCCGTCGCCGGAACGGCGACGAGCGCGAAGCGCCTCGGGGAGAAGCGCGGGAAGCGGGGCAACAGCGACGATCGCTGCACCGGC
>JANOUB010000200.1:0-3479 GCA_031416615.1 Thermoleophilia bacterium | reverse complement strand
GAGCTTCGTCCTGCCCGGAGGTACCGGTGCCTCGGCGGGCCTCCACGTCGCGCGGACCGTCTGCCGCCGCGCCGAGCGCGAGACCCTTGCCGCAGCCGGCGAGCACGACGTCAATCCCCTCGTTGTCGTCTACCTGAATCGGCTCTCTGACCTGCTGTTCATCCTCGCACGCGCCGCCAACGCGCTCGCCGGCGCGGACGAGCCACTCTGGAAGCCGGGAGCGTCGCGATAACAGGCTCGCCGGGCGAGGTGTTCCGCGCCGCGCTCCGCCTCGGGCTGACGTCGTTCGGCGGCCCGGTGGCGCACATCGGTTACTTCCACGAGGAGTACGTTGCGCGTCGCCGCTTCGCGGCCGCCCTCTTCGGCCTTCTGCGTTTCCTGCCGCCGTGGGCGGTCGTTGCGATCGGCGCAGCGGCAGGTGCGTTGGCTTTCTAACGGAGCACGGTCCCAGGCTCGTAGGGCGAGCGGAGCCTCACGTGTAGGGGCGATGCGGAACTGCGCCTCGGCGCCGTGGAGCGTCGCCCGCGTGTACAGCAAAGACGTCGCCGCTCGGTCGAGGCTCCGCCTCGCTGGCGCTCGGTTTCGGCTCGCCCCTACGGGTAGGTGTGATGCGGTCGCCGCTAGCCGGCGAGCGCGACTGCAGGCCAGCTGTTGTCGAGCCACGCCGTCAGCTTGTCGGCCGGGAGGGCCGGCTGGACGTAGAAGCCCTGCGCACGACTGCAACCCATCACCGCGAGCGCGTCCCATGCTGCTCGGGTCTCGACTCCCTCCGCGACTGTTTTGAGGCCGAGATCGTGCGCCAGGCCGATCAGGTTTCGGACGATCGCCTCGTCGTTGCCTCCGCGTCCGAGCCCATGCACGAAGCCCGCGTCGATCTTGACCTCGGCGAGGGGCAGCACGCGCAACGCCACGAGCGAGGAGGCACGGCCGAAGTCGTCGAGCGACAGCCGCACGCCCTTTCGCGTCAGCTTTTCGAGCACCAGCTGGTCGAGTTCCGCGCCGGCGCCCGGGCCGGACGGAACGATCTCGAGCGTGAGCAGGCGCGGGTCGACCCCGGTCGTCTCGAGGAGGCCGAGGATGCCGTCGGCGAGCTCCGCGTCGTCGATCGAGCGGTACGGAACGTTGACCGAGACTCCGACCTCACCCACCTGCCGTGTCCAGCGACGCGCGTTGTCTAGCGCGTCGGCGACCACGTGCAGCGTCAACGTTCGGATCAGCGGCGTGCGCTCTACGTGGGGGACGAACTCGGCTGGCGCGAGCAGGCCACGCTGTGGATGGTGGCGCCGAACGAGCGCCTCGACGCCCTGCACCTCACCGCTACGGAGATCGAGTACGGGCTGGTAATGGACGACGACCTCGTTGCGCGTCAGCGCCGACTCGAACTCACGCACGATGCCGGCGTCGAGCGACCCGCGTCGCCAGGCAGCCGAGCTGTCATTCGAGTCGCGCTTGGTCGCGAACATCTGCACGTCGGCTCGCCCGAGCAGCTCCTCGGGTGTGGCGCCGTCGGCGGGGAACAGGGCCCATCCGATCGACGCATCGATCTCGACGATGCCGCCGTCGACCCGGTACGGCCGGCGGAGCGCATGGCGCAGGCGACCGACGAGCACCGCAGCCTCCTCTTCCGTGCCCGTGCCGATCGAGAGGACGACGAACTCGTCGCCGCCGACGCGCGCCACGGTGTCGCTTGCCCGCACGACGGATTCGAGGCGGCGCGCGATGCTCCGTAGCACCTGATCGCCGGCATCGTGGCCGCGGATGTCGTTGACCTCCTTGAAGCCGTCGAGATCGACGACCATCAGTGCGAAAGCGTCGGCGGTGCGACGCGCGCGCTGAAGCGCCTGGTCGATGCGGTCGTCGAGCAGCGCGCGGTTCGGCAGCCCTGTCAGCGTGTCCCGGAGAGCAAGCGACTCCGCGGCGCGTGCGCGGGCGACGAGGCGCAAGGCGAAGAGGGCCGCCACGGCTGTTGCAGCAGCGACCACGATCATGATGCCGACGATGCTCGACTCGCGCATCGCCGCGGCGCCGGCCGCAACAGCGAGCGCCGCTCCGAACCCGGCGGCAGCAGCCGTGCCCAGGCCTCGGGTGGTCTCACTCCCTCGTGGGGGCTTCTTCACGCTGTCCTCATCTCTCCGCCGGCCACGTCGTCGGTGGCCGGGGTCCGCAGTTCGCTTACCGTAAGAGGTCGCCCCTTCCCCGTCGTCACCTCATCGAGGGAGGCCGTTCCCTCGAACGAGGGAACAAACAAGAGGCGCGATGTGGAATCGCCGTGCGTGCGCCGATTCCACCTCGAGCCTGTGGCAGGATCTCGCGCACGGGGGCGGAACCAGAGCTTCGTAGTGATCAGCCTCGCACCGATCAGAATCCGCGCTATCGCCGGTCTCGTGTTCGTCGCGCTCGCCGCGGCGTGCTTCGCCGTCTTCGGGTTCTCGGTCGAGGCGCTCGTGAATGCTCTCGCAGTTGGGGTTCTCGTCGCCGTTACGGTCACCGACCTCGAGCGCCGGATCGTGCCAAACCGGATCATCGTGCCCGCACTCGCCGTGGCGCTCGTCGTGCAAACGGTCCGAGATCCGTCCATCGAGTGGATCGTCGCCTCACTCGCTGCGGGCGGGTTCTATCTCATCGCAGCGCTCATCTATCCAGCGGGTCTCGGCATGGGTGACGTCAAGCTCGCCGCATTCCTCGGGGCCTGGCTCGGCGCCCCGGTAATCGTGGCGCTCTTCGCCGGTTCGATCCTCGCGCTGCTTCCGGCCGCCGTGATCATCGCGATGCGCGGCAAGGAGGCACGGAAGGTGGGGATTCCCTTCGCCCCGTTTCTCGCCGGCGGCGCCGTCATCGCGCTCTTCTTCGGTGCTGCGATCGTGGACTGGTGGCTTGCGTAAAGGGTTCCTCGTCCTGGTGCTCGTTCTGGTGCTCATGCTCGCCGGATGCGGGGGAGGTAAAGGAGTCGATTCCGGCTCCACCGTTCCCTGCGACGATGCGGCGTTCCGCGGGCAGGACGAGGAGTTGTATGTCACACAGGCGGCCGTCTCGAACGCGATCGGCGGCGACGGCGATCCGGTGCTGCTGCTTCTCGATCTGCACCGCGCGCGGACCGCCCTGGCCGGGTACCTCGATGCCCACCCGCCGTGCGACGAGGCCCTCGTCGGGGTTTCGACGACCGAGCAGGAGGCGATCGCCGCGCTCGCTGAGGCGATCGCCATGCTCGATGAGGGCGCCGCTGCCGGAACCCCGCTCGCAACCGCGCTGCAAGCGCTCGAATCGGCCCAGAGCGAGCTCTCGAGCGCCCGTTAAAGCCGCACAGGCGCCTCCGGCAACTCGGGTTTCCGGGCTCAAGTTCATGGCCGGAATTGCCGACTCTTCCGGGTATGGAGAGCCTCGCTTCGCAGGTCCATGAGCCGGTGCCGATCGATGTCTCGCGGCTCGAACGTGCCTGCGCGGCAGCCGCTACTGCTGCCACGCACGCCGACACGGCGAGA
>JANOUB010000199.1:0-1679 GCA_031416615.1 Thermoleophilia bacterium | reverse complement strand
GCGTCGTAGTGCGCGGGATCGATATCGATGCCACCGGAAAAGACGAGACCGTCGAGCACATCGAGTGTCTCGTCGACACCGTGCTCGCTCGGCGGCACGACGAGCGCACGGCCCCCGGCCTGCTCGACCGAGTCGACGTAGAACAGAGGCACGAGCGCGGCCGGCAACTCCCACGCGCCCCAGCGCGCAGGCTGAGCGTAGGAGGTGATGCCGATGATCGGGCGCCTACGTGCGGTCACGGTGTCACGCTACCGCAACGCGGGCGAAGCGCAGGCCTTCGCCGCTCCGACCCTGGAGGACAGGCTGAAGGCATTGCTGGTGCCACCGCGCCACCAGGCCGAGACAGGCCCGCGGGCGGGCCCCTTCAGGGATTTCGCGTGCGATCGAGGGATCCGCGCTAGCGGATTCGAGATCTTGCAGGAAAAAGACAGTCAGCCACGCTCGTAGTACCGCTTGCGCTCCCAGTCTGTGACGAATCCGTCGTACAGTCCCTGTTCCGTGCGCGCGTAGTTGAGGTAGTGGTCGACGACCTGGTCGCCGAACGCACCCCGCGCCATCGTGCCACCCTCGAGCGCGGCAACCGCTGCGCGCATCGTCGAGGGGAACCGCTCGACATCGGATTCGTAGGCATTGCCCTCGAGGCCCGGGGGCAACTGGAGCTCGTGCTCGATCCCGTGCAGACCTGCCGCGATCACGGCGGCGAAGGCAAGGTACGGGTTTGCATCTCCGCCGGGGATACGCGTCTCTGCGCGGCGTGCCGCTCCGTGTCCGACGACGCGGAACCCGCAGCTGCGGTTGTCGTTCCCCCACGCGAGCGTCGTCGGCGCCCACGATCCGGCGGCGAAGCGCTTGTAGGAGTTGATCGTCGGCGCCAGGAAGATGGCTAGCTCCTTGAAGCACGCGATCTGGCCGGCAAGCCAGCGAGAGAACAACGTCTCGTCGGTCGCAAAGCACGGGGCCCCGTCGCGCCAGAGCGATGAGTGAATGTGACACGAGTTGCCGATCCAGTCCTGAAACGGCTTCGCCATGAAGGTGATCGAGCAGCCGTTGAGGAAGGCGATCTCCTTGGCGCCGTTCTTGTAGATGACGTGGTTGTCCGCCATCGTCAGCGCTTCGGCGAACCGGAAGTTGATCTCCTGTTGGCCCGGCCACGCCTCGCCCTTCGAGGTCTCGACGCGCATCCCGGCGGCCTGCATCCCGTTCCTGATCTGACGCAGGAACGCCTCGTCGTAGGTCGTCGCAAGGATGTGGTAGTCGAGGATGTACGGCACCGACGGCGTCAGGTCGGAGTACCCCTTGGCGTGCGCCTCCTCGAACGTCTCACGCAGGAGGTAGAACTCGAGCTCACTGCCCATCATCGGCGTCAAGCCGAGTGCGGCCGCCCGCTCCAGCTGCGCCTTCAACACCTGCCGCGGTGACGGGGCGACCGGCGAGCCGTCGTGCCACTGCACGTCGCCGAGCACGAGCGCCGTCGCCTCGAGCCAGGGTGTCCGCCGCAGCGTCGCCATGTCGGGCCGCACGTCGAAATCGCCGTAGCCCTGCTCCCAGCTCGCGATCGCGTAGCCCGGCACGGTGTCCATCTCCATGTCGAGCGCGAGCAGGTAGCTGCAGCCCTCCACCCCGTGCCCCGCGTCCATCTCCTCGACGAAGAACTCGGCGTGGAGCCGCTTGCCCATCAG
>JANOUB010000198.1:0-6626 GCA_031416615.1 Thermoleophilia bacterium | reverse complement strand
CGTTCAGCGCCCGCGAAGCCGACGCGGCAGCGAGGCTCAGCGCGGTGAGGAGAATGAGGAGGAATGCTCCTCGGGCTGTCGTCCGGTGGTATCTCATCATGGGTCGGGCGAGAGAGGTCCCCACCCACGTCCGGTTCGCGCTCGAAGGGTGTGAGCCTACCTGAACCTGGATCAAATGCTCTCCTTCCCCCATGACGCTCGCGAGGGTTGGAGCCGCTCCGTGGGGGAAGGAGAGCATTTCAGGCCGATGCCTGCGACGGCGTCCATCACGGGGAAAGAGCTAGGGTCGTCCTGTGAAGATCACCGTCTGTGTGAAGCAGGTGCCCGACGCGACGTCCGTGAGGCGAATCGACGCTGCCACGAACCGTCTCGACCGGTCGGGCGAGGGTGCGCTCAACGCCACAGACATCAATGCGGTCGAGGAGGCTCTCCGCATCAAGGAAGTCCATGGAGGCGAGGTCGTTGTCGTCTCATTTGGCCCTCTGAAGGCGCTCGACTCGCTTCGCAAGGCACTTGCGATGGGGGCCGACCGCGCTGTTCTCGTCTCAGACGACGCGGCCGCGGGCTCCGATCTCGTGGCGACGAGCTACGCGCTCGCAAAGACGCTCGAGCGCGAGAACGCCGATCTCGTGCTCTTCGGCCAGCAGGCGTCCGACTCCGACGGCGCTGTCCTCTGGGCCGCCGTTGCCGACCGGCTGAGGCAACCGCTCGTGTCTCAGGTCGCCGACCTCACAGTCGACGCGGCGTCCGTGACCGGAAAGCGCCAGACGGAGTTCGGGTACGACGTGATCGCCGCTCCACTCCCGGCCGTCGTGGCTGTCTCGGACGCGATCAACGAGCCGCGCTACCCGTCGCTGAAGGGGATCATGGGCGCGAAGTCCAAGCCGACCGAGACCCTGTCGCTCGCCGACATCGGCGTCGAGGCGGACAGGGCCGGTGCGAGCGGCTCGCGGACAACCGTGCTCGCTCTCGCGCCGCCTCCGTCGAAGGGTGACCAGGTCAAGATCGAGGACGACGGCTCCGCAGCCGAGAAGCTCGTCGACTGGCTCGTCGAGAGGAAGCTTCTGTGACAACCCTCGTCTTCCTCGAGCATCACGATGGAATGATCCAGAAGGGTGCTCTGGGCGTCCTCGCCCGGACACTCGCTCTCGGCGGCGATGTCGCGGGCGTCCTCGTCGGCCACGGGGTGGCCGACTTGGCCGCCGCCGCAGGCTCGTTCGGCGCGACCAAGGTCTACGTCGTCGACGCCCCTGCCTTCGAGGCCCCGCTGCCGCAGCCGCGCGTCGATGCGCTCCAGGCGGTCGTCGCCGCATCGGGAGCAGAGAACATCCTCTTTGCGGCATCCGTCCTCGCGGCAGACGTCGCCGCGGGGCTGTCGGCCCGACTCGACGCCGGCCTCAACTGGGATGTCACGGACTTCGCAGTCGAGGGCGGCCAACTCGTCGCCAGGCGTCCCGCTCTCGGTGACACGGTGCTCGTCACCGTGGGCTGGACGACCACGCCGCGGATCGCCCTCGTTCGCTCCGGCTCCTTCGAGCCCGTCGAGACCGGCGGCAGCGCCACCGTGCATGACGTTGCCGTCACCGTGCAGGACTTCTCCACGGGCGCCCGGATGGTCGAGCAGGCCCACGAGCAGGCGAGCGGGCCTTCGATCGAGGACGCCGACGTCATCGTGGCTGGTGGCCGCGGTCTCGGCACCCCGGATGGCTTCAGGCTCGCAGAGGACCTTGCGGCCGCACTTGGCGGCGCCGTCGCCGCGACCCGAGCCGTGGTTGATGCCGGCTGGTACCCCTACGCGACCCAGGTCGGTCAGACCGGCAAGTCGGTCTCGCCGAAGCTCTATCTCGCGCTCGGCATCTCCGGCGCAATCCAGCACAAGGTGGGCATGCAGAACTCCGGCACGATCGTCGCGATCAACAAGGACCCGAACGCACCGATCTTCGACTTCGCCGATTTCGGCATCGTCGGCGACCTCAACCAGATCGTCCCGTAGCTCGCCGAGTTCGTGCGGGCCCGCAAGGCATAGCGTGGCCGCACACGGTAGCGCGGCCGCCGAGATCCGCGCAGCGGATTTTCCGCCGCCGTTCTCGAGTGCCGAGGTCATCGCGGCACCGACCGACGCACCCGACGAACGCATCGAGGTCGGCGTCCTGATCGTCGGTGGCGGGCCTGCCGGGCTCGCCTGCGCGATCCGCCTCGGTCAGCTGCTCGAGGAGGACCCGGCGACGGCGGAACGGCTGGGCGAGGTGCCCGTGGCGCTCGTCGACAAGGGCAAGCAGCCGGGCTCTCATCTGCTCTCCGGTGCGGTGATGAACCCGCGCGCCGTCCGTCGCCTGTTCAAGGGCCGCCCCGAGCAGCTTGCCGGCGTTCCGACCTACGGCGAGGTACCGGGAGAGGCCGTCTACCTCCTGACTCGCAAGCGGGCTCTCCGGATTCCGCCACCGCCGACGCTCCGCAATCACGGCAACTGGATCGTCTCGATTTCGCAGATGTGCCGATACCTCGCAGGTCAGGCCGAAGCTGGCGGCACATTCGTCCTGCCGGAGACCTCGGCCGACCGGCTGCTCGTCGATCACGGCCGCGTCGTCGGCATCCGCAGCGGCGACAAGGGCCGCGGCAAGGAAGGCGAGGAGCTCGGCAACTTCGAGCCGGGCTCCGACATCGTCGCGAAGGTGACGGTGCTCGCCGAAGGCACGGCCGGGCATCTGACGGGTGCCGCCCTCGACCATTTCGGGCTCCATGGCCGTGAGCCCCAGATCTGGGAGCTCGGCGTCAAGGAAGTGTGGCGGGTGCAGAAGCCGCTGCGCAAGATCGTCCACACCCTCGGTTGGCCGCTCCGCAAGCCGGCGAAGTACCGGGAGTTCGGCGGTTCGTGGCTGTACCCGATGGGCGACGACATGGTCTCGCTCGGGTTCGTGGTCGGGCTCGACTACCGCGATGTCGAACTCTCTGCCCACGATCTCCTCCAGGAGTTCAAGACCCACCCGTTCGTCCGTGGGATCCTCGACGGCGGTGAGCGGATCGCGTGGGGCGCGAAGACGATCACGAGCGGCGGCTGGCACGCGATGCCACGAAACCTCGGCGCACCTGGGCTGTTGTTGACGGGTGAGAGCGCGGGCCTCGTCGACCTCGCCCGCCTGAAAGGTGTGCACTACGCGATCGAGTCCGGTCGCCTCGCCGCCGAGGCGGCGTTTCGATCGCTTCAGCGTGGCGAGAGCCCGGGCCGAATCGGTGCCTTCGAAAGGTACGACGCAGAGGTGCGCAGCGGCTATCTCGGGAAGAGCCTCCGCGAGGTGCGCAACATGCGGCAGGCGTTCGAAAAGGGGTTCTTCGTCGGCGGCGCGCTCGCGAGCGGGATGACCGTGACGAAAGGAAAGCTGCCGCCGAAGGAGTTCCACAACGAGCCGAACGCTGCCGCGCCGCTGCTTCGCACCGGCCGGGCGGCGAGGTACCCAGCGCCGGACGGCGTGCTCACCTTCGACAAGCTCTCCTCGGTGTTCGCCTCCGGGAACCGTACCCGCGACGATCAGCCGAATCACGTGCGCATCGAACGTCGGGTGCCGCGCGAGGTGGCGGAGATGTGGGCCTGGATGTGCCCCGCCCAGGTCTACGAGGTGGGGGAGGACGACGGCGACGGCACGGTAGAGCTGAAGCTGACCCCGTCGAACTGCGTTCAATGCGGGGCGATCACCGCGCGTGGCGGCAGGTTGACGCCCCCCGAGGGCGGCTCGGGACCCGAGTACACGCTGACCTAGTGGATGACGGCTGAAGCCCGGGCACCCGCGGGCGATCGCAGCGCCGATGTCGCGGTCGTCGGCGCAGGCATCATCGGTCTCGCGGTCGCGCGGGCTCTCTCGTTGCGGCATCCGCGCCTGCGCATCGTCGTGCTCGACAAGGAGACCGCGATCGCGCGGCACCAGACCGGGCGCTCGAGCGGCGTCATCCACTCGGGCGTGTACTACGCCCCCGGCTCACTGAAGGCGCGGCTCTGCGTCCAGGGCGCAGCCGCGCTCAGGGGTTACTGCGACGAGCGAGCAATCCCGTACCAGATCTGCGGCAAGGTGATCATCGCTAGCGAGGCGGCCGAGCTACCTCGGCTCGAGGAGCTGCACCGCCGCGGGACACAGAACGGCGCCCCGGGGCTCGAGCTGATCGAGCCGGAGCGCCTGCGAGAGCTGGAGCCGCACGCGGCAGGCGTTCGGGCGCTGCACGTGCCCGGCACCGGGATCGTCGATTATGGCCTCGTAGCCCGGGCTTTTGCCGACGATGTCACGACCGCGGGGGGCGAGCTCCTGCTCGGCTACGAGGTGGAGAGCATCGCCGAGCGCCCGGATGTCGGTGTGCGTCTTTCGTGCGCAGCGGGTGAGGTGACGGCGCGCAACGCGGTGTTTTGCGCCGGCGTCTACTCCGACCGCCTCGCACGGCTCGGTGGTGGTGGCGTCGACCCGCGGATCGTGCCCTTCCGCGGCGACTACTACGTCCTCCGCCCGCAGGCCCGCCACCTTGCGAACGCGCTCGTCTACCCGGTGCCGGATCCGAGTTTCCCCTTTCTCGGCATCCACACGACGCTGCGTATGGACGGCTCGATGTGGCTCGGGCCCAACGCGGTGCTCGCGCTCGGCCGTGAGAGCTACCGGCGCTACCAGGTGCGCCCCGGCGACGTCCTCGAAACCGTCCGCGCGCCCGGCTTCCGTCGCCTGGCACGCAGGCACCTGCGCATGGGGCTCGGAGAGATGGTTCGCGATTACAGCAAGCACCTGTTCGTCGCGTCTGCCAGGAAGCTCCTACCCGAGCTTCAGGCCGGTGACGTGCTGCCCGGCAACGCCGGCATCCGCGCCCAGGCGCTCCAGGCGGACGGAGGCCTCGTGGACGACTTCGTGCTGGAGAGGCGGCCGGGAATCGTCCACGTCCGGAACGCTCCGTCGCCGGGTGCGACGTCATCGTTGCTGATCGGCGAGACGATCGCCGGCATGGCCGAAGCGGCGTTCGGGCTCCTTCCCCCGGAGGAACGCAGCCGATAAGCCGTGCAGCGGGGGAAGGAGCTGGTGCTGCCGCGCAGCCCAGGCGTCCGCCATCGCAACGCGTTCCGCGAGCGTCGGATGGCTGTCGAGAAGAACGTGCGCCCAGGTCGGCGGGTCGGGGTCCCCGAGCGATGTCTCGCCGAACCCGACGAAGAGGCCGCGTGCGGCGGCGGGATCCTTTGTCGTCTGCAGAGCCTTCCAGTCGGCCTCGGCCTCCATGGTGCGGCTGATCCAAGCCTGGGCCGGCGTGAGGCCGAGTTGGAGCAAGGCGACGACGAGAAGCGCGAGGGGCACGGCGTCTGGGCTTCCCATGCCGCCGCGCCGCCGTGTGACACGCATCAGTACCCAGGCAGACGGGAGCGCGAATAGCGCAAACCAGGCGATCCCCTTCGGGATGTGGTTGCTCGAGTGGTGGGCTATCTCGTGCGCGAGCACGACGCGGACCTCCCGCTGCGAGAACGACTCGGCGTCCACCATGGTGCTCCAGAGCACGATCTTCCGCGAAGCACCGAAGCCGACCGCGTACGCGTTGGCCTGGCTCGTGGTGCCGCTGACGTCCTCGATCGAGACGGGCACACCGGAGATGCCCTGGGCGCGTTCGTAGGCGACGGCCGCCTGTCGCAGGCTGGGGTCTGCGACAGGCGTCGTGCCGGTAATGAGGTACGGCTGGACGAACGCGAAGCCCGCGCCGACGGCAACGAACACGGCTGCGCCGGGTATCCACCACGCCTCGCCGAGGCGACGGGCGAGGAACATCACGATGAGCAGGGTGATGCAGATCGAGACGAACGTGCCGCCGAGCTCGAACCAGTCGCCGAATGCCCATTCCAGGTAGCCCATCTCGCTCAGGTCATGGCGGCGCGCCCACCAGAGGTCGAGCATTCCGAAGGGGAGCTGCACGAGCCAGACGACCCCCAGCCCGAGCATCCCGAGCAGCATGCCGGTGCCGATCGGCCCGGCGGCCGACTCGCGCATGTAGCGGGCCCCACGGCGGGAGTAGACCCAGAGGGTGGCGAACAGGGCGATCTGCTCGAGCAGCCAGGTGACGAGGAAAAAGCGCTCGACGCGGGTGGCTTCCTGGACGAGTTCCCTGCCGAAGACGGCCTCCGTGTTGAGGGCAGGGAGGCGCAGGCCGGACGGGAGCGCCGTCCGGAGGAGCAGCGACGCGCACAGGAGCCAGACCACCGTCGCGACGACGACGAGAAGCGTCCGGGCCAGACGACTCAGCCTGGAGCCACCGTTTTGCGTGGGCTTTGTCTCTCGTCCGGCTGACGAGGTCGCTCCCGGGCCAGGCTTGCGCCAGTCCCCTGCTGGTCGCCGCTCGAACGATGGGGACGGCGCACTAGGTCCCGCCTTTCGGCAGCTCGAGCTCGAGTTCGAGCTGTTCATGCCTCGGCCGGTCACGGACGGCGGGCGCGGAGTAGGGGTAGTGGTCGGTGAGCAGGAACAGGTAGGCGTTGACCTGGGCCGTGTAGCGCAAACTGACGGCGCCGAGGTTGCGCAGCCCTTCCGGCATGCGTCCGGTGAAGAGCGCGGCCCACCAGCCGAACAGCCCAACGAGCCAGATCACGGCCGTGTACGCACCGCTGAGCATCAGCGCGGGGA